>JAPKZP010000212.1 GCA_026393735.1 Acidobacteriota bacterium | reverse complement strand
CGTTCCCTGAGACGACGCCAGGAGGTTGACGCCACCGACTTCTGTTCGCGCTGGTGTGCCAAACCGGGGGAGCAGACCGAGACCAGTCGAATGACACTGGCCGGCCCGCTCCCACGCGGACTCCGGATACCCCATCGCGCCTCCTCGGCTGCGCAGGGTATCGGTCCCGCTCGGCAGCGGTCAGATCATGTACTCCCGACGAGGTGCGGCGGGCCCCTTGACAATTGGGCCGCAGCGATCATACTCGGCCCTGTGCCCGGGGGCGACGCAGTCCGACAACGGGATGCTATGTTCACCTGCAGCCGCGGCAAGCGAGCGAAGAGCCCGCGAGTGTTTTCAATCGTCTCCGGCTTATCTTCATGTTCTAAAGGGAGGAACCATGAGGCACTTGAGGGGCTGCTATCCGGGGTTGGTGCTGTTCTCTGCACTTCTCGCTGCGAGTGCCGCGCCGGCCCTGGGTCAGGAGGCGATTTGCCGGCAGAGGTGCCAGGAGCAGTATGACGCAAAGATCAAGGACTGTGCCGGCTACGCGCTCGGCAACACGGCACCGGCGTGCAAAGACCCGCTCACGAAGGCGCTTCAGGCTTGCGTGAACTCCTGCGTCGGCGCCCCACCGGTCCCGGGGCTGCCCACCTTCGGACCCTGCCTGGTTGAGCTGCGCGCGGGAGGCTATTCCGAGGGCTTCCTGGTGAACGCACGCACGCCCTACTTCGTCTGGACAGCGGTCAAGACGGTGGGGCAATCACACACCCTGGCACCATGGGTGAGATACGGCCCGTTTACGCTTGCAGGTGGGCAGCGGTACATCTTCCGGGATGGTGGTGTCACGCCGAATATCGAGCCGACCTCGACCACGATCAGCCCCGGGTTGGCGTCGTTGCACTACGAGAATTCCATTCTCTACCCCGTGTGGTACATCTTCAATCCGCTTCCGCCCGGGTGTGGCGGCGCCGGCGGTGGCTCCGGCGGGTCAGAACACACGAGTCCGCCGTGTCAATGGCTGGCTTCAACGTGTTCAGGCGGGGCCAAAACCGGAACAACAATGGATTCCTGTCGAGCCTCAGGAGGGACCTATTGGCACACAAGCGGACATTGCGGAATTGGTACCTGTTCGTTCTCGAAAACTTGTCCATGGCCTGGCCATTACTGCTATGTGTGCAAGTAGACATGTGACGGGTGTCCCTACCATGAACTCCATCCGCACGGAAAGGAACTCCCGACGGCGTGGCTAGGGGCGCCGTCAACGCGGATCCCAGAGCCCTTGCCGCGCGGTGTTGGCCATGACAGGGACGATTGTCGTCCGATGTGGACAGACCACGACGGACCACGCCGGCTGGCGGTGAGCGGTCGATGGCCCCCAGAACGACGATCAGGCGGCGCGACGTTCGTAGTGATGATGCAGGCCGCCGAGGTGCGGGACCTGGACGATCGTGCCGCAGGTCGGCGATTGCACAGTCCGTGAGACTGGGGCGTCCTTGTCGAGCGAAAGATGAGTCCGCCAGTCGTGGTAGTAGGCCAGGTACTGCTCGAGGTGGCGGCGCAGCGAGCGTTCGTTCCACACGATGACGTGGTCGAGGCACACCCGGCGCAGGGAGCCGATCAAGCGTTCCACGAACGGGTTCTGCCAGGGCGCACAAGGCGCAATCACGACTTCTTCGATGCCCATGGCCCGCAACTCCGACAGGCTCAAGAGGCCAGGCCCTTCCGGCGGGGACGACCTGTCGGGCAGGCCACCGGGCCATACGTCGTTGCCGTATCTACGTCTGTGACGTATACTTGCCGGAGTGCAGACGTTCATCGAAACGAAGCTGTTCACATCACTCGTCCAGCGGTATCTGGCCGACGACGATTACGCGGCCTTGCAGCAGACGCTCGTTGCGAATCCGGACGCTGGCGACTTGATTCGCGGCTCCGGTGGAGTCCGCAAGCTCCGTTGGGGCGTTGCGGGCCGCGGCAAGCGCGGAGGCGTTCGGGTCATCTACTACCTGAGATCACACCAGGACGAGATTTGGATGCTCACCGTGTACGCCAAGAACGAAGAGGCCAGCATCCCGGGACATGTCCTGAAGAAGATCAAGGAGGAGATCAATGGCGGTGTCTAAGCGAAATGTCGGACTGGAGATCCTGGAAGGTCTCCGTCAACTCAAGCGGGGTGAGCACGGGCGCGTCACGACGGTGCCATCGGTGTCTAGCATTCGGGAACAGACGGGGTTGTCGCAGCCGAAGTTCGCTCAGCTGCTGGGCGTGTCGGTTCGCACGCTTCAAGAGTGGGAGCAGGGCCGCCGCGCGCCGTCGGGTGCCGCACGGACACTCCTGCTCATCGCCGCCAAGAACCCTCGAGCACTCGTAGAAGTGGCGTAGGGTCGGGAGGCTCTTCTGGTCCATTCCGGGGACATGGGTAACACTTTCGCGGCTTCGTGGTTGTTATGGCTCAGTCCGTCTCACGCGGTCTTCCGCGGTCGGCCTCCCAACCGACCATTCACTTGAGACGCACGCGCTTTGCGCCGACTCCGACCGGTGCCAAGCAGGGCACCCACGCCGACGATGTGGACTTTCGACCGCTCGCCGTCGGACACGCGAGCTACCCGCACATCGGTCGTCGGAACACTGTCCGGATGCGCCTCAAGATACGCTGTCAGAGTCTCACGAATCGCCTGCTCAGCCTTCGTCCGCGTGTCTGCCGCCGCGAACACCGGCAACCCGGGAACGTAGGCGCTTACCGCGCCACTGGTTTCGGTCTCAATCACAATCGGGTAGTAGTACGTCATTGGATCCCTGCCTCTCGAAGAATCCGGTTGCCCAGCTGGCCGGCGTCCTTCTTCGTGTGGACGGCGATCCAGATCTCCTTGCCGGTTGCAGAGTGCCTGAACAGCCGGTGGCTGCCCTTACCGCCCCGCACTTCCGCATAACCGGCTGCCTTGAGCTTCCGGATCACTTCGCCCCACGTCATACGTAGACGATAACCTATCGCTAGGTTTATGGCAATCCTGGCTTGGTCCATTCCGGGGACATGGGTTACAGATCTCCGGGCGGCGGTTCGCGGCGCGTCTGCCGCCCACCGTCATCCGGGGCTGTGTGATCACTGGTCATGAACGCCGGAGGTCGCTGGAGCCGGCATGTCTCTGCCGCCTGCGACACGACACGCGGGTCGTCGAATTAGGTATATACTAAATGCGTGTTCGAGTGGGATTCGAAGAAGGCTGCGGCGAATCTCGTCAAGCATGGCGTCTCGTTCGACGAAGCCACGACGATCTTCGCCGACCCGGTCGCCTTGGATGGTCCTGACGTCGGTCACTCGTCGGGGGAACCACGGTTCCTCCGGGTTGGACGATCGATTCTTGATCGCGTTCTTGTGGTCGCCTACACGCAGAGAAGGGGAAGCCATGGCGAAGCGATCCGCATCATCAGCGCGCGGCGAGCGAGCCGCAAGGAACGAACGGCGCACGGTCGCACGGTCGAAGATTGACTTCTCCGACATTCCCGAGCTATCAGACGCGCAGTTGCGCACGATGCGCCGCGTCGGTCGCCCGCCGATCGGCAGGGAGGCTCGACAACTCATTGCCATCCGCCTGGACCCCGAGGTGCTGCACCGATTCCGCGCCGAGGCCAAGCGCCTCAAGGTCGGCTACCAGACCCTGATTCATCGTGTGCTCGCAGAACACGTCGGCGCCCAGGTAGCCTGACACGTGACCGTGCGCGGCGGTGCGCCCGTAGTTCAGCTGGATAGCGCATCGGTCTTCTGAGCCGGGGGTCGCAGGTTCGAGTCCAGCCGGGCGCCTTTCGACTCCGCTCGATCTTCGTGTATCTCGCCTACTTAGCAGTCTCACGACGAACGCCGACTGTGACCTGCGCTGTCACACCCCTCCCGTATCCTCTTGGTAGGCCGGCGGAAACCATGCAGGCACGGACGAAGCGGCCCCCGCCCCTGCCAACCCGGCACCAGGAGGACTCATGGCTTGCGAGATTCGCATCGACCGTCATCTCATCCCGGCAACTGCCGGCAGCGTCCGCTACGCCCTCGTCTCGGTGACCGCGCCACAGGCCACGCCCAAGGCCGGCCGCGATCCCCTTCACGTGGCCCTGGTGCTGGATCGCTCGGGCTCGATGGGCGGCGCGAAGATCACGCTGGCGCGCGAGGCGGTGCGCCAGGCGCTCCAGGCCCTGCGCCCCGACGACTGGTTCTCGCTCGTCGTCTACGACGAAGAGATCACGACCATCGTCGAATCGACGCAGGCCTCGGCCGAAGCCAAACGGAACGCATTG
The DNA here is from genome assembly GCA_026393735.1 of Acidobacteriota bacterium. Lineage (GTDB taxonomy): Bacteria > Acidobacteriota > Vicinamibacteria > Vicinamibacterales > JAKQTR01 > JAKQTR01. Next base: position 5,888 of record JAPKZP010000212.1, on the reverse strand, counting down.
AAGAAGCTCGGGCGCATTGACGCCAGGGGCTCGACCGATCTCCATGGCGGCTGGCTGGCTGGGTGCGACCAACTGGCGGGCAAGCTGGGCGCCGAACAGGTCGGCCGGTGTCTGCTCCTGACCGACGGCCTGGCCAATGTGGGCATCACGGATCGCGACGAGTTGGTGCGCCTGTCAGGCGCGGCGATTCGGGAGCGGCGGATTGCCACAAGCACCTTCGGGGTTGGCGCAGACTTCGACGAGCGCCTGCTCCACGGGGTGGCCGACGCCGCGGGCGGGCACTTCTACTTCATCGAGCAGCCCGCGCAGATTCCGGACCTGCTGACGAGCGAGCTGGGCGAGTTGATCGCGGTCGTTGCCCGGGACGCCTGTGTCACGCTGAAGCTTCCCGAAGGCGTCGAGGCCGCGCCGTTGGGTGCGTTCGACTGCGTCAAGACGGACGCCGGAATCCGCATCGGCGTCGGCGATCTGGTCTCCGGCCAGGAACTGGCCGTGGTGGTCGCGCTGAAGTTCCCGGCAGGGCAGGTGGGCGACACGATCGCGCTGCGGATCGGCCTCACCGACCGCGAGGGAGTCCTGGCCATGCCCGCGCAGGCGATGGGGTGGAGTGTGGCCTCCGATGCCGCCAACGACGCCCAGGACATGGATGTTGTCGTCGACCGGGCGGTGGCCACGCTCTACGCCGCCTGCGCCCGTGCCGAGGCGCTCGAGCTGAACCGCCAGGGGAAGTTCGACGCCGCCCGGGCTCGCCTCGAACGGACGGCCCGCCGCATTCTCGCCACCGCCGGAGACGATGCCGAGCTGAAGGCGCTTGGGGAGGAGCTGCTGGCCGACGCCACCCAGCACGAAGCGTTCATGGCTCCCATGGAGATGAAGAAGCGCCACTTCGCGTCGTACAGCGTGATGCGGAGCCGGACATCCGACGGCAAGGCGAGAAAGTAGACGAACAGTTCGGCATCCAGAGCGGCCCGCCCGATGCGGCGGGCCCGGCAACCTGCCGGGACAGGCAAGGTGCCCACGCGCGACCCGCGCGGATGTGGCCTCGAATCGCGAGGCAAAGAAGTGTCCAGTCGGCCAGGCGGCCGGCTTCTGGATGTCCTCATCAACCAGGAGGACGTCATGCCCAGCCCGTTCAAGGATCATCCCGACTCGATCGCCGGGCGCATTGAGCAGCAGCAACTCGAGGACTCCCTACGGCAGCTTCGCGAGCTGCCCGACCACCCCGAGGAAGATGACGAGCCGAGCTGGCTCGACATTGCGTTGGACAGTACGGAAGAGGAAGTCGAGGCGGCCCTCCAGGCAGAAGCCGAACGCAACCGGCCTGTCCTGGACCCGTTCGCGGCCCCGCTTCGTCCACCCGGCGCCATAGCGTCATGTCCCCTCGACCGGTCCTGGCGTCGCTGGGACATGTTCAACACGCCGAAGTACTGGGACGTTCCGAACGAGACGCAGCCAATCATCGACGCAGCGTCCGCGGCCGAGCCGTCGAGCCACCTGGGCCCGCTCGCGCTCGACTGGGAACTGGCGCGCGACGACGCCTCGTTTGAGCCGATGACCAGTGCGGAATCGGGACAGCCAGACTGGAAGTACGAGAAGAGCTCACCCAGGCACCTGCACGCCGAGACGGTCATTGCCGGCGCGCACATCCACGTCGACTGGGCCTACGCCAGGAAACACGGACCCGGGAGATCGATCACGGAGATACGAATCTTTGTCGACGGCCGCCTCGCGGGCCGCGGCGGGCGGTGCGGCTGCTCACTGGGCTTCGGGAAGGGCGACCTGCCGGCGGTGGCCCTGCTGGGTGGCGGCGCGGCGCTGACCGTGGATGACGTGACAAGCGGTGCGCTTGCCACCGACGCCATGCCGGCACTCGTCGCCGAACTCTGGCGCACCCAGGACGGCCCCTCAGCGTGCAGTCCCGAGAGTCGCACCAGATCCGCCCCGTCTTGTGTCAGTCGAGCTCCGAGAGTGGAATCGGAGCGCGTGGGCAGGCCAACTGCTCCCTACACTCAAGAATGGGCCCGATTACGACCGTTAGAGTCGCGGCGGGCGCGGCAGTTTCCGCCAGCTCCTCCGAATGTAGGCCCGGCCTTCAGCCCCGGCGCGGCCGAAGGCGCGCCTTGCGGCGACCGGTCGTAACCTGCCAACTGAAGTACTCCGCCCTCGAGGCGACCCGATCCGACGGCGACAATCGGCAGTGTTTTCAGGCAGCGGTTCGCGGCACGTCCGTCGCTCGCCGTCATTCGGGGCTGCGTGATCACCGGCCATGAATGCCGGAGGTCGCACCAGGCCACCCGGCGAACGACGCGACTGCGGGAGCGGTGGCGAGAAGCGCGCGGCTATTTCATCTCAGCGAGCGAGTAGCTGGTGCTGCGGCCCCTGCCAGGGTTGCGCATGAGGATGCCGCGCTCCACCAGTTCGAGGATGTCTCGGAGCGCGGTATCCGAGGAGCACTTTGCCAGCGTCGCCCACTTCGACGTTGTGAGACGACCCTCGAAGCCTCCCAGGAGACGGTTCAGCATGAGCCGTTGTCGCTCGTTGATCGGAGCCGTCCCGAGCGTCTGCCAGAAACGCGCCTTCGTGAGCACAGCGGCGAGCGTGGTCTGCGCGCTGTCGATGGCGCGAGTCAGGCAGGCGAGGAACCACTCCATCCAGGGCGTGACCTCCAAGGGGCCCCTCTGGGTGCGCTCCAGGATGTCGTAGTACGCGGCTCGCTCCTGGCGGATCTGGCTCGACATGCTGTAGAAGCGCTGCGCGCTCCGCTCCGATCGTGCCAGGGCAAGATCCGCAATCGCCCGTGCGATGCGACCATTCCCATCGTCGAACGGGTGAATCGTCACGAACCACAGATGAGCCAGTCCCGCCTTGATCACCGGGTCGTGGTCAGCGTCGGCGCCTTCGAACCACTCGAGGAATGCCGTCATCTCCTCCTCAAGCCGGCCCGCGGCCGGGGCCTCATAGTGAACACGCTCGTGCCCGACGGATCCCGAGACGACCTGCATCGGGCCTGTGCTGTCATCGCGCCAGGCACCCACCTGGATCCGGCGCATGCCACTGCGGCCTGTCGGAAACAGCGACGCATGCCAGGCGCAGAGTCTGTCGGCGGTGAGAGCCCGGTCGTAGTGGCGCGTCGCGTCCAACATCATCTCCACGACGCCCTCGACGTGACGGTCCGCAGCCACGACACCCCCGACATCCAGACCGAGGCGGCGCGCAACGGAGGATCGCACCTGCTGAACGTCCAGCGTGTCACCTTCGATCTCGCTGCTCTTGACCACGTCGTCGGTCAGTGTTTGAAGAACGGCCTCCTGTTGGAGTTGAAACCCCAGCGCCTCCATCTGGCCAAGCAAGCGACCCTGCTGGTGACGGCAGGCGGATAGTGCGGGCGTGAGTTGGACCGAGTCCCAGCGGAACTTTGGCCAGTCGGGTCGTTCGTAGATGTAGAGTGATTTACGCCGCATATTGTGCGGTGATTATACGCGCTAATCGCCGCACCGCGCAACACAATCTCCGCATCAAGTGCGGCGAATATGAAGGCCAATCACCGCAGCACATGGTGGGGCGGGTTGCCCTCTGATCGCTCTCATACGGTCCGTGCGCCCGTAGCTCGGTTGGAGAGTGGTGATGCGATCACCGAGCTTCCAAGCCGGGGGTCCAGCCTTCGCATCGCTCCGGCCCTGGCTCCTCTCCTCACGAAGCTGCGGCTTGGCTGGCCCGCACGGCCACGGTCACGAGCGCCGCCGGTTCCTACCGCACGACGATCGGTGTGGCCCTCACGTTGTTCCCTTCATTCGTCTCGGGGGCGGTGCCTCCCGCATCCGCCTTCGCCAGGATGTAGTAGCGCCCCAACGCCGTGCCTGCCGGGATCGTCCACTTCAGGCTGCCCGTGCTCCCGGCGCCGACCGCCAGCGGCCCGACCGCGAGCACCCCGATCACGCGGTCGCCCAGGCCGATTACTTCGTCGGCCGAGAAGTACAGCCGCGTCGTCGTCGCGGGCGCCAGGCCGGGGCCGTGGTTCCGCGTCGTCGCGTCGATCTTCACGGCCCCGCCGGGCTTGCTGTGCTGCGGCGCGTCGATCACCGAAACGACCAGGTCGCACCCGACCCGCAGCTCCTTCGTCCGGACGTTGTTGGTCTCGATGCTCTCGCCCACGTCGCTGTTCGCGTCGGCCACCGCGATCAGGTAGTACGACCCGGCGGGCGTGCCGGCCGGCACCTGGATCTCGACCACCGCTCTCGAGGTCCTGTTCGCTTTCAACGGCGGCACCGTGTGCGTATTCAGCAGCACGTCGGACGCATCCACCACCGTGTCGCTCGACAGGTAGATGGCGCTCGTGCTGAACGGCACGCCACCGGTCCCCTCGTTCCTTGTTGTCACCGTAACGAGGTCCGACTCGCCCGGACCGAGCCTCGCCGGCGAGGCCAGCGTCGAAATGATCAGATCCACGTCGCGGTACGTGTACCCGCCGGCCAGCGTGCCCGACAGCCCGTTGGGATGTCGCACCACGACATCAACGGTGCCGACCGCGTGCGCGGGCACCCGCGCCGTCAGCTCGAGCGGTCCGATCACGGCAACGTCGGTGGCCGGGCTGCCTCCAATCGTCACCGTCGAGCCGGCTTCGAAATGCTGGCCGTCGATGGTCACCACGGCCCCGCCGGCCGTGGGCCCGATCCAGGGCTGCACGCCGCTCACCACCACGGGCGGGATGGGGTAGATGGCCACGCCACCGCCTACGCCGACGCCGACGAAGAGCTCCTGGTCGCCCATGGCAACGCCGACGGTGAAGCGATAGTAGTAATCCCAGGCCACGAGTCTGCCGTTCAGCTGCCAGGTGTTGTTGCGGCGTTCGTAGAGATAGACCGCGCCGACCTGGTCGCCTGCGGCCTTTACCCCCGGGGCGAACACGGCGAGCCAGGATCCGCGGATTCGGACCTTGGTGCCGAACTGGTCACCGGCCACCCCGTCAGGCGCGATGAGTTGCGCGGCCTGCGTCCAGTTCGACCCGCTGCGCTCGAAGACGAAGACCGAGCCGCGACCGGCCGCGCCCGATGGACTGTCGTCGGGTACGCCGACGGCCATCGTCGAGCCGCCAAGGGCCACGGCTCCGCCGAAGACCATGCCGCTGCGCAGGGGCGACCCGAGCACGGTGCGCTGCAGCCATTCGCCGCCCACGTTCTCGAACGTGGTCACCGCCGCGTCGGCACCAACGGCCAGCCACGAGCCATCGATGGCCACGGTGCGGCCGAAGTTCACGCTGCCGGCGTCGGCAGGCTGCAGGGTCTGCGCCAGCGCCCATCCGTCGGCGCCGCGCGTGTACACGAACGCCTGGGCCAAGACTGAACTGCCCGCCACGAGGACGCCGGCGTCCATCGCCAGCGGATGGTAGGCATACGTCCCCGGCAGTGTGATGCGGGCCACACGATGCCACACGCCGGCGGTCTGTTCGTAGACGTGCAAGGCGAAAGCTGACGCGGACGTGGAATCGCCGACGGTGATTGCCGTTCCGTCAGTCGCGACGCCGGACCCGAACAGTCGTAGGCCTTCGGGCGCAGCAAGGGCCGTCTCGAATCGCCAGCGCCCCTCGCTCCGGCGGTAGACGAACGCCCGGCCCGGGTACGGCCAGTCGTTGCCGCCGCCGCGGGTTCCCAGGACGCCGAGCGTCCCGCGCACGTCGAAGCTCTCGAAGACCGTCGGCCATGTGTTTGGCGGCACCAGCTGCGTCTCGGGTGCACCATCCGGCGGATCGAGCCGGAACCCGTCGCGCAGGACGGCCTGCCCGCCGTCCGCGTTGACGACGGTCACGTCGACGACACCCCACCCCCTGTGGTTCACCCAGACCTGCGGGCGGATCGCCGTGCTCCCGTCCTGGGCGGTGTACTCAGCAGGGT
>JAPKZP010000579.1 GCA_026393735.1 Acidobacteriota bacterium | reverse complement strand
GTTGGGTCGCGTCACGGGGAGCGGAGTCTCGGCGACGATCGAGCCGACCCGCCGGGCCACTTCCCCGGGCCGCTCCGGGTGTTCCCCCGTGACGGGCTGGACACGCACCAGACGGGGTCCAGACGGGCCTGGTGCGATCAATAGCGCCTCAGGACCGGACACGCTTGGCCGAGGCAGATCCGACGGTCGGCCCGACCAGGCCAGCGGCGTCCCATCCGCCCCGTACACGGTGACCGCGCGGTCGTCCTTCGCCCATTGATTAAGGAGATCGAATAGCGTGCGCGCTGCGGCGGGATCGGTCGCGGCCCGGACGACGAGGTCGTGCTCCCGCGCGACGCCCGTCGCCGCCTGTTCGAGTGTGCTGGTGATCTCGGAAAACGCCTGCCGGACCTCGTTGGTGACCTGGTCGGTCGCCGCCGCCGCCGAGCCGCCGAGACGCGCGTATTCATACGCCGCGCCCGAGCCGCCGGCCAGGAACGCGAACGCGAGGAACCAACCGACGAAGCGCCACTGACGAACTGGAACGCGCATGCGGATGCTCGTCAGCAGCATAGCCCCGCCGGCACCGGTCCACAAGCGCGCAGGCAGCGGGTGGCGGACGGGCCGGCGCAAAGCGTGCTATAACTCTCTCCCGAGATGTCGGCAGAGCTGACGGTGAAGACCGTCCTGAAACGGGGCGCGCTCGTTGCCGCCGCGAACTGGCAAGTCACGGCCATCCAGTTCGTGGCCGAATCAACGTTCAAGATGCTGTTGAGCGTGCCCATCGTGGGTGGCGTGCTGCTCGTCGTCCTCGTGCTCGGACGGGAGCTGCCCGAGGTGTTTTCCTCGGACATCCGCACCAGCCTGACGTTTGTCGCGACTGCGCTCACGGCGGAACCGCTGGCGCTGGTCGCCTTCCTGATGTCGTTTGCGCTCGTCGGGCTCGCCGGGTCCGGGCTGATGTTCCTGCTCAAGGGCGGAACCGTCGCCGTCCTCGCCCGAGGCGAACGCGAAGCGGAACTCATCGAGGAGCCGCCGCTCAGGCTGAAGCCGTTCCTGAGCGCGGCCCGGTTCAGCATCGAGGGCTTCCACCTTGGATGCGGCCTGTTCTTGCGGCGCTACCTCAGGCTGGGGCTCATTCTGATTGTGGTGTACGTCGTGTCAGGCAGCGCGTACCTCGGGGTGTTGCTCGGCGGGTATCGGTGGTTCGTCGCAACGAACCTCGGATGGACGGCTGTGGCGGGCATCGGTTCCACCGCCCTCGTGGCCTGGATTACGCTGGTGAACTTCCTCTATCTCCTGGTGCAGATGGTCGTCGTGGTGGAGGACTGCAGCGTCCGCGCCGCCGCTCGCCGGGCCGCCCGCTTCCTGCGCGCGGACGCCCGCCTCGTCCTCGCGGTGTTCGGCGTCGTGCTGCTCCTCGTGGCCGGTGCCACCACGGTGTCGCTCATCGCGACGACGAGTCTCGGTCTGATTGCGTTCGTGCCCCTGGCCGGCCTGGCCGTGATCCCGCTGCAGCTGCTGGCGTGGCTTTTCCGCGGCCTCGTGTTTCAGTACCTGGGGTTGAGCGCGCTCGGCGCCTACCTCACGCTCTATCGACGGCACGCGGCGCCGGATGCCGCCGCAGCCGCGACCCCGGCGCTCTGACGCGTACGCGGCACAAGGATGCCATCATCATGATCGACTACGACTCGTTCCTCTCCAAGGCTGGCGCGGGCATGCAGGGTTCGGCGATTCGCAAGATGGGGGTCGTGGCCGCCGGAATCCCGGACATCATCTCGTTCGCGCCCGGCTATCCCGACCCCGCGGTCTTTGCCTGGTCGGAGTTTCGGGACATCACGGCCGAACTGCTGAGCGGTACACACGTCAACGCCCTGCAGTACGGACCCACGCGCGGCTACAAGCCGCTGCTCGAGGCCCTGCCCGTGATCCTCGCATCGCGGGGCATTCGCGCAGGCGCCGAAGAACTGCTGGTGACGACGGGCTCGCAGCAGGGACTCGACCTGATGGCCCGCATCCTCTGCGATCCCGGCGATGTCGTCATCGTCGAACTGCCGGCGTACACGGGAGCCATTGCCGCATTCCGCGACGTGCAGGCTGAACTGGTCGGCGTGCGCCAGGAACACGACGGCATCGATCTGGGGGACCTCGAGGCCGTCATCGTGCGTGAGCGCGCCGCCGGGAAGCGCGTCAATTGCGTCTACGTCGTGCCGAACTTCCAGAATCCCACGGGTGCGCTGATCAGCCTCGAGAAAAGGCGCGGCCTGCTCGACATCGCCTCCCGTCACCACTTGCTGATCATCGAGGATGATCCGTACGGCGACCTGTACTTCGGCGAGAACCAGGCGCACCTGACGCGGCCCATCAAGGCCGACGATGCCGAGGGGCGCGTGGTGTACCTGAGCAGTTTCTCGAAGACTCTCGCGCCGGGATTCCGCGTGGCCTGGATCGTGGCCCCTTCCTCGCTGGCTGCGAGGCTCGACGTGGCCAAGCAGGCCGCCGATCTCTGCACCGGTTCGCTCGATCAGCGCATCGTGTACGAAGC
>JAPKZP010000076.1 GCA_026393735.1 Acidobacteriota bacterium | reverse complement strand
TCAGCCGGCCTGTATCGAACGCCCCGACGACATCGCCAGCCTGCTGGTACAGGCGGGGGTTCCGCCGACGCAGTTGCTGGTTGAAGAGGAAGAGTTGGAGCAGTATTTCTTGCGCCTGGTAGGAGATGTAAAATGAACGCTTTTTTGGATATGCTGTGGGTCGAGCTGCGCAAGACCCTGCGCTCACGCATGCGTCAGCGCGTGGCGCCAGGCGAGGTCGACGACTACTTCGGCGCGATGTCGCTTTCCGACTGCTGGGCCGGTCTGGCGCGATACTGGGACAAGCACGTCGGAAGCGCCGCAGGCGCCTGATCGGAGACCTCATGTCGATCGAGATGCTCGCCGGTTCTTCGGATCCCGGACCCCGCCCCGGTGCGGGGGGCGGCGCGCGCATGCTGATTGGCGGGCGGTGGATCGCGCGGCGAGAGACGATCGACGTGCGCAACCCGTTCGATCGGCAACTGGTCGACACCGTACCGCACGGCACGGCGGACGACATCAACGCGGCGATTGCCGCCGCGACGGAGGCACTGGACACGCCCTGGCCGACGCACGCGCGCTACGACATGCTGATGCGCGCGGCCGCCCTGCTCGACGCCGATCGCGCGGCCTACGCGCAGACGATCGCGCTCGAAGGCAGCAAGACCATTCGCGAAGCCGAGCGTGAGCCGGTCCGGTGCGTCACGCTTCTGCGCCTGGCGGCGGAGGAAGGCCGGCGCCTCTGCGGCGAGACGCTGCCGTTCGACAGCCGCCCCGGCTCCGAGAACCGCGCGGGCTACTTCTTCAGGTTTCCTGTCGGCGTGGTTGGTGCGATCACGCCGTTCAACGACCCGCTGTCCATGGCGTGCCACAAGGTCGGGCCGGCGATCGCTGCAGGCAATGCCGTGGTGTTGAAACCCGGGACGGCCACCCCGCTGTCGGCGCTGCGGCTCGCCCAGGATCTGGTCGCGGCCGGCCTGCCGGCGGGGCGGCTGAACGTCGTCACGGGCCATGGCCGGGAGCTTGGCGATGCGATCGCGTCGAGCCCGCGCGTGCGGCTGGTCACCTTCACCGGGGGCGTTGAGACCGGCGTCCATATTACGCGGGTCGCAGGCATCAAGAAGCTCTCGATGGAACTCGGGTCGAATTCGCCGGTCATCGTCATGCCGGATGCGAGGCTGGATCGCGCCGTGCCCGCCATCGCCGCCGGGGCGTTCGCTCAGGCTGGTCAGAACTGCCTCGGGGTACAACGCGTCCTCGTGCACGCCGACATCTACGAGACGTTCCGCGATCGCTTCGTCTCGCACGTCGCGGGCTTGAAGGCCGGTTCGTCCATGGACGAGGCGACCGATGTCTGCGCGATGATCACGCTCGCGCAGGCCGACCGCGTCGAGCAGTGGATCCGTGAGGCCCAGCAGGGCGGCGGCCGTGTTCTCGTCGGCGGACACAGGGAGGGCGCCGTTGTCTGGCCGACCGTGCTCGAGGATGTGCCGGACCAGGCGCGGCTCACCTGCGACGAAGTCTACGGGCCGGTCGTGTCGCTCTATCGCGTGCGCACGCTCGACGATGCGATTGCGCGCGCGAATCGCGTCGAGTACGGCCTGCACGCCGCCATCTTCACCGAGAGCGTGCGCGATGCCTTTGCCGCCATCCATGGCCTCCATGTGGGCGGGGTGATGGTGAACGACTCGACCGACTACCGTCTCGACGTGATGCCCTTCGGCGGCACGAAACTGAGCGGCATCGGGCGCGAAGGGATCCGGTTCGCCGTGCAGGACATGACCGAAACGCGCGTCGCATGCTTCAATCTCTAGCCCGCGTGCCGAGACGACGCGGGGTCAGGTCACAATCTTCACCGGGCGGCCACGGGGGCCGCCCCCACACCCTGGCGTCCGCACTCCACTCCTCCGCAGGTTCCTCGTCCTACTTGAATTCGCCGCAGCGGTACATCTGTGAGCCGTAGTACGGATTCTCGATCTTGTCGCTCTTCTGCAGCCAGTACTTCTTGACCATGGGGCAGTAGGCCCGTTTCACGCCCGCGTGTTCCGCGCCCGCCAGCGCGATCACCGCATCGCTCAAGTCGCCGAACACGGCGCGTGCGGCCTTGAGGTCGGCAGCCTCGGCCATCTTGCCGGCCGCTGCGAGCGTCGCCGCCCCGGGCGCGCCCAGTGCCTTCGCCTGCGCAGCGATGGCCTTCGCCGAGGCCTGGACGCCGTCCATCCTGTCCAGCGACAACGCCGTCTGGATCTTCAGGTAGTCACCGAGCCACGGGAATGGCACCTCCGCGGCGATACACGGCACCACGATGACCGACACGAGCAACAGGACGGCGAGGGACAGTTTGCCGAACATTCATCATCCTCCAAGGCAGTGAGACGCATTCCGCACCGGCATGCCTCCGCGCGTGCCAGCCGATGCAAGCCATGACGAGCCGGATGCAGCCTTTATACGACGAACCGCCGCCGCAGCGCCAGTCACGACCTCATCCGCGCGGCCACAGGACCACAACCTCCGAGATCGCCCCCGGCCCCCTTGCGATAGACTAGCCCCGATCGCAACCCGCCTTCATGCGCCAGGGGAGTGTCGATATGCAGGACTACGAGAAGCTCGGCGTGTTCTATCTGGGCCGCGAGTTCGACCTCGAATCCGGCAAACGCAAGGACAGCCTCGTCCTCTACGACTCCAAGGATCTCGTCACGCATGGCGTCTGCGTGGGAATGACGGGCAGCGGCAAGACGGGGCTCTGTCTGGCCCTGCTCGAAGAGGCGGCGATCGACGGCGTGCCCGTCATCGCGGTGGATCCGAAAGGCGACCTGGGCAATCTGCTCCTGACGTTTCCAAACCTCGCACCGGGGGACTTCCGCCCGTGGATCAACGAAGACGATGCCAGGCGGAAGGGGATGAGCGCGGACGAATTCGCGACCGAGCAGGCGTCGACGTGGAAGAGCGGCCTGGCAGAATGGGGTGAGGACGGTGAGCGGATCGGCCGGCTCCGGGCCGCCGCCGATTTCGCGATCTACACGCCCGGCAGTTCCGCCGGGCTGCCGCTGTCGATCCTGCGTTCGCTCGATGCCCCTCCGGCAGCCCTGCGCGAGGACCGCGAGATGCTGGCGGAACGCGTGACCACGACCGCGACAAGCCTGCTGACGCTGGCGGGCATCGACACCCCGCCGCGGAGCCGCGAGCACATCCTGCTGTCGACCATCCTGTCGACGGCATGGAATGCCGGGAACGGCCTCGATCTCGCGGCCATCATCCAGCAGGTCCAGCAGCCGCCCGTGCAGCGCGTCGGCGTGATGGAACTGGAGTCGTTCTTCCCGTCGAAGGACCGGTTCGACCTCGCGACGGCGTTCAATAACGTGCTCGCCGCCCCCGACTTCCAGAGCTGGATGGACGGCGAGCCGCTGAACGTCGATCGCCTCTTCTTCACGCCCGAGGGGAAGCCGCGGATCTCCGTGATCTCGATTGCGCACCTCGGCGATCGCGAGCGGATGTTCTTCGTGTCCCTGCTCCTGAACGAGCTGGTGGGTTGGATGCGGGCCCAGCAGGGCACGACGAGCCTGCGCGCGCTGTTCTACATGGATGAGATCTTCGGGTTCTTTCCTCCCGTGGCGAACCCGCCGTCCAAGACGCCGTTCCTGACGCTGCTGAAGCAGGGGCGCGCGTTCGGCCTCGGCTGCCTTCTGGCGACGCAGAACCCTGTCGACCTCGACTACAAGGGGCTCGCGAACGCCGGCACATGGTGGCTCGGACGGCTGCAGACCGAGCGTGACAAGCAGCGCGTGCTCGACGGGCTCGAGGGCGCCGTGGCGGCGGGCGGCGGCAGGTTCGACCGCAGTTACTTCGACCAGGCGTTGAGCCGCCTGAGCACCCGCATCTTCCTCATGAACAACGTGCACGAAGACGCGCCCGTCGTCATGGAGTCGCGCTGGGCCATGTCGTACCTGCGCGGCCCGCTGACGCGCGAACAGATCAGGCTCGTGATGTCGCCGCGCAAGGCCTTGGCGCCACCGCCGGTCCCTCCGCCGGCTCCTGCGGTGCCGACAGGGGCGCCTGCCGCCGGTCCGGCGCCCGCCGTCAGGGCCGCGTCCGTTGCCGCAGCCGGGAGTGCCGTGCCGGCCACGCCGCGCCCCGTTCTGGCGCCCGACATCCCGCAGTTTTTCGTGCCCCGCGTGTCGGCCAAACCCGCAGGCGGGGCGCTGACGTACCTGCCCATGGCGCTAGGCGTCGGCAGCGTCGCCTTCTCGGACGCCAGGAGCGGTGTGTCGCACACCCGCGCGCTGACGATCGTGGCCGAGATCGAGGCCCGGCTCGGTTCGGTGGCGTGGGCCGACGCCACCGCGATCGACGTTCCAGCAAAGGAACTCGGCAGCGAACCCGAAACGGGCGCGCAGTTCGGTGCGCTGCCGCCGTCCGCCGCGAAGGCGAAGACCTACGAGGGCTGGAGCAAGACGTTCAAGGCCTGGCTCGCGCAGAGCCAGTCGCTGACGCTGCTGAAGAGCAGCCAGACCGGCGCCGTCTCGGCGCCCGACGAGTCAGAGCGTGATTTCCGGATCCGGCTGCAGACGCTGACGCGCGAGCAGCGCGACCAGGCGGTCGACCAGATGCGTCAGAAGTACGCCGCGAAGGTCGCGGCGCTCGACGAGAAGATCCGTCGAGCTCAGCAGGCCGTCGACCGGGAGTCCGAGCAGGCGAGCCAGCAGAAACTGCAGACGGCCGTGTCGCTGGGAGCCACGGTCCTCGGCGCGCTCTTCGGACGCAAAACCCTGAGTACGTCCACGCTCGGCCGCGCGACGACGACCGCGCGGGGCGTGGGCCGGACCATGAAGGAAAGCCAGGACATCGAGCTGGCGAAACAGACGCTCGCCGCGGCGCAGCAGCAGAAGAGCGAACTCGAGGCCAGCATCCAGGCCGACGTGGCCGCGCTTGGCGGCGCGATGGACCCGCTCACCGAAACGCTCGCACCGCTGATGCTGAAGCCGAAGCGGACGGATGTCGCGGTCGAGATCGTGGCGCTCGCCTGGGTCCCGGTCTGGCAGGACACGAGCGGCGGATGCACGCCGGCGTGGAAGGCCTGACTAACCCCAAAGCTCACTGGTGTTGGTTGTGGAGCAGGCCTTCAGGCCTGCTCCACACCCCGACGCACGCAGGGCTGAAGCCCTGCGCCACATCGGTCAGGAATCCCGCTCTGGTGATGGCCGCTACCGGTGCGGGTTGCGTTCACCAGCCTCGATCCGCACCGGGAGCGCGTTCTCCTTCGGCGGCACCGGGCACGTAGCAAACGGAGTGAAGGCGCACGGCGGGCTGTGCGCCTTGTTGAAGTCGAGCACGACCTCGCCGTTCTTCGGCATGTCCGCGTAGAGGAACCGTCCGCCGGGGTAGGTCTCGGTTCCCGTGGTGAGATCCCTGAATACGAAGAAGAGTTCCTTGGCGTCGGCTCCATCGAGCACGGCCTGGAGCCTGCACGTCGTGCCGCCGATGGTGAACTCCGCCACGCCGGGGTTTGGCCATTCCTCGAGCGTGCCGAGGACATTGGCAATCATGATCGAGGTGGGCTTCTCGTGACGGACAAAACGCGCCGTCACGCGGAACGACTCGCGAATCGGGTACCACGGCAACCCGGCGAAGTCCCGCCGGCCGGGGCTTTCGCGGTCCTTGATCCTCACACCGTACCGATCGCCCCGCTTGATGACGAAGATCGTCAGCGAGCCCGTCGTCAGCACATCGTAGTCACCGGGCTGAGGTCGCATGACCTGGCGGCGCGCCGGGCCGCCGTTGATGCGCGCGGCGGGCGCGTCGACCGGCGTGAAGGTCGCGGTGCCGCCAGCCAGCGTGATGATGCCGAGGCGTGCGGGCGCGGACCCCGGCGGGAGCGGGATCGCCGACGCCGGGTCGCTCCCCATCGCGTTAGGACCTTCCGCGAGCCAGTACAAGCCGACGAGCGTCAGCCAACCGTCCTCGGCCTTCAGATCCGCTTCGCGCTGGGCCCGCCAGGCCTCGACTGATCGCGTGTACTCGGCGGCCGGCTGGGCGGCGCAGGGCGGGTCCCACCGGATGGTCCACGCGGCGAGGCCCAGGACGAGCGCCGCCAGGACTGTCTGACGCGTCAAAGAGATTGGGCGGAGCATGGCCAGGATCCTAGCCGGGATCCGAACGCCGCAGCAAGAATCTGTTTGACAGGGATGAATGCCGGCACTACAGTTTGAGCGTGAGTTATTATT
>JAPKZP010000019.1 GCA_026393735.1 Acidobacteriota bacterium | reverse complement strand
CGACGGCGCCGAGGCCGAAACGCGCGACGAAATCGGCCATGTCGCGGGCGAAGTCCCTGGGTGTCAGCGGGTACACGGCCTGACCGTCGACGTTCAGCGGCAGGCCGGCATTCGGCAGGCACGAAATCGGCCGCGACGAGTGGTCGCCCAGATAAGCCAGCGGCCCGCGCATGTGCTCCGGGCCGGTGGAACAGTTGATCCCGATGACGTCGACCGCCATGCGCTCGAGCGTCGCCAGCACCGCCGCGATGTCGGTCCCGAGCAGCATGCGGCCGTTCGGATCGAGGGTGACCTGGACCTGCACGGGAATCCTTCGCCCCGTGCGCGCGAAGGCGTCCTGGACGCCCATCAGCGCGGCCTTCACCTCGAGGATGTCCTGCGACGTCTCGATCAGCAGCAGGTCGCAGTCGCCGTCGATCAATGCTTCGGCCTGCTCCGTGAAGACGTCGGCCAGTTCGTCGAAGGATATCCGCGACAGTTCGGGATCCGACGACGATGGCAGCTTGCCGCTCGGACCGATGGAGCCCGCGACGAACCGCCGGTGGCCCCGTGCGCCATGCCGATCGGCCACGCGCCGGGCCAAAGCGGCCGCTGCGCGGTTGATCTCCTGCACGCGCGCCCCGAGGCCGTACTCGGCCAGCGTCAGCCGGTTCGATCGGAAAGTGCACGTCTCGATGACGTCACACCCGGCTTCGAGATACGACGCGTGAATCGCCTCGATGACCTCGGGCTTCTGGATCACGAGGTAGTCGTTGCACCCGGCGTGCTGTTCGCCTCCAAAATCCTCGGCCGTAAGCCCGTGCTTCTGCACCTCGGTGCCCATGGCCCCGTCGAAGACCAGAACCTTGTCGTGGAGCGCGTCGAGGTACTGGCGGTCCGTGTACTCGGCCGGCGCTTTCACGGTCGTGCCCGTCCGGCTGCGGCCCCTCGTGCGCACGGTGATCGGCTGATCGCCCGCGTCCCGGACGCGGACCGGCAGTTCCTTGAGATTGGCCTCCCGAACCAGGCGGGGGACGATGAGCTCCCAGCCGACGGCCATGATGTGGAGGCCGCGCACGCCTGGCAGGCGACGCACGCGGTCGATGATCTCGAGCGTGATCTGGACGCCCTCTTCCTGCGGATCCGTGGACCGATCGAGGCGATCGATCATCGCCTGCGGGATGCGGATGCCGGGCACGGCCGTCATTGCGCGCGCCGCGCGGGCGCTGCGGACCGGCGTGATGCCGACGAGGAACGGCGCGTGGGCGAGCACGCCAGCCTTGTCGAGTCCTTCGAGGTAGCGCTCGAAGTGCTCGACGTCGTACACGAGATTGCTCTGGAAGAACTGCGCGCCCGCATGGACCTTCTTGAGCTCGCGCAGCGCCTGGATGCGCGGGAGCGAGGCGGACGGCGAGGCCGCGGCGCCGAGGAAGAGGCGCGGCGGGTTGGCGATGGACCGTCCGTCCAGATACTGGCGTGCGTCACGCATGCGGCGCAGGATCCACAGCATCTGGATGGCATCCAGATCCCACGTGTCCATCCGGCTGTGCGGGCCGGGGCCCTGCTTTGGATGGTCGCCCGTGAGGCACAGCACGTTGCGCACGCCCAGCGCGGCGGCGCCGATGATCTCCCCCTGCAGCCCGGTGCGCGTGCGATCCCGGGCCGCAACCTGCATGACCGGCTCCACGCCCTGCGCGAGCGCGATCGACGAACACGCCAGCGACGACATGCGCGCGGTGGCGGAGGGGTTGTCCGTGAAGTTGGCTGCGTCGATGTAGTCCCGGAGGAGGTTCAGCGTCCGCACGAGTTCGTCGGGCGCCACCGAGAGCGGAGGCGCCACCTCGGACGTGATGACGAACTGGCCGGCGGCGAGTTTCTCCTCGAGCCCGGACACCGGCTGGTGCACCGGGGCGGGATGCGGATCCGAGTCGCCCAGCCACCAATCCGGCTGGCGCACCTCGTAAAACAGGGGATCCCAGAACGCCTTGCGGCGCTCGCGCCCCTGGACCAGGCTGCTCAACGCCGCGCCGTAGCCGCGGTCGCGGGCACGGCGCACGACGTCCGACCACGTGTCGCAGCCCACGCGCGACCAGTCGAGGGGTGGGAGCACCTCCATGAGGCGATCCGTGCGGCCCATGCTCTCCGCCCGCTCGTAGATGCGGTGCCAGATGCACGGCCGCGTGGCATCGACGTAGCACCCTTCGGGGGTCGAACCGCCGCACGGGCCGTTGCGCAGCCCTTTCGGACACTGCATCGGACAGATGAACGCCGTCTCCTGCAACAGGCAGTTGCCGCACATACGGCAGCCGAAGAGCACGCCCTTCGTCTGGCGTTCGACAAACGCCAACATCCGTTCCCGCAGAGGGGTGCGACCGAAGCTGGAATACGCCGGCTGGAACCGGCGACCTGGAGTCAGACCTGGCATGCCGACCTCGCGCCGGGGGCGGCGCCATACTACATCAGTCGGCTTCAATATCCGCAGCAGATGGCGACAATCTCAACGCCCCGGCCCGCGCGACCAGCGCAGACCGGGGATGATCTCAACAGGTGCCTCAGCTACTTCTTCACCGGCACCAACCCGTCGAGCTTGACGGGCTTCGGGGCGTCCAGCTTCAAGCCGTACTTGGCCAGCGCCGAGCTGAGCGTGGCGGCCTTCTCGAAGATCGCGTTGGCGTCGGCCAGGGCCTTGGGCGCCTGCGTCTTCGAATCAGCGTAGGCCTTCGTTGTTTGTTCGGTCGTCGGCATGCCCGCCATGAGGCCGTTCTTGGCCTGGCCGATGCGCGTCAGCAGACTGACCTGGGCCGCCGGCCCAGTCCCGCCTGTCGCTCCCGCACCACCACCCCCGCGGCCCCCCGCGGCCGCCGCGAACTTTGGCGCAAACGCCGTCAATTCCTTATTGAACGCGTCGAACGACGCCTTCACGTCGGCCGGCACGTCCTTCTTGTCGGCCATCTCCTTCACCAGTTCCGTCATGCGCGCGGTCAGCGGCCTGAACGCGTTCGACACGTCGGTGGCGCGCTTCTGCAGTTCATGCATCTCCATCGCCATGTCGAACATCCGCTTGCGCTCGATCCCGGTCAATGCCACCTGGGGATCGCTCGTGACGCGGACCGGCTTCGTGTCGGCCGTCTTGCCGTCGACGAGGAGCGACACGTTGTAGGTGCCGGCCAGCACGAACGGCCCGGCCGTCGCCGCGCCGCCGCCGAATGCGCCTCCCGCAAACCCTCCGCCGCCCGTGGCGCAGCCCGCGCCGAACGGACTCGGTGTGGCTGTGCCGGCCGCGTCACCCGGGCCCGCCGGGCCTCCCGCGCCTCCAGCCTGGCCCGCGCCTCCTTGTGCCGGTCCGCCCTCACCAGCGGCCGGGCCACCCTGGCGCCCCCCGCCCGGGCCGCCCAACAGTGGCACCGGGAGAGGTTGCACCCGAAGGTCCCAGCACGCGGACTGCATACCGGCCTTGTTGCTGTTGGCCAGGACCCGGCCCGAGATCTCACGGATTTCCTTGCCCGCGGAGTCCGTGATCTTCAGCTTCACGTCTCCTACGGATTTCTTCAGGAACCACGTGACGATCGCGGCCTGCGGCGGATTCTCTCCGAAGAACACCTGGTCGCCCCAGAACTCGTAGTTACGGTCGCGCGCCGGCCGCCGGTACATCGAATATGGCGGGGGCGTGAACAGCGTCGCGTCGACGGCCGCAGCCTGCGCGGCAGCGTATTCCTGGATCGGCTCGAGGTGATCGAGAATCCAGAGCGACCGGCCGTGCGTGGCGAGGATCATCGCGTTGTCGCGCGGGTGCAGCGTAATCTCGTCGATCCGCACCGTGGGCAGGTTGCCCTTGATACGCGTCCAGCTTCTGGCGCGGTCGATCGACACAAACAACCCGGTCTCGGTGCCGAGATACAGCACATCCTGGTTCTTCAGGTCCTCGGTCAGCGTCCGCGCGACCTCACCCTTGAGCGCGGCAGAGGCCGGCTTCCAGGTCTGCCCAAAGTCATTGCTGACGTAGATGTAGGTCTCAAAATCGTTCTGCCGGTGCCCGTCGAAGGTCGCATACACGGTCCCTTCGTCGAACTTCGACGGCACGACTTCAGACACGAAGATGCCCTTCGGGAGGCCAGGCACCTTGTCGATTACCTGCGTCCAGGTCTTGCCGGCGTCCCGCGACACGGCCAGGCGGCCGTCATCCGTCCCGGCGTAGAGCAGGCCCGCCCGCTTCGGCGATTCGGCGAATGCCACGATGGCCGGCCACGCCGCGATCCCGTCGTTGCGCGAAATCCTGATATCGCTCCCCTTGACGCCCATCGTGACGATGTCGTCGCGGTTCGATCCGGAAGTCAGGTCCGGGCTGATGGCCGTCCACGACAGCCCGCGATCGGCCGACCGGAACACCTTGTTGGCCGCTGCGTACACCACCTTTGGATCGTGCGGCGACAGGATCACCGGCGTATCCCAGTGCCACCGGAACGCCGGTTCGCCCTGACCCGGCACCGGCCGGATTGACATCGACTCGAACGTCACGCGATCGACGCGCACGAGATTGCCGTCCTGGGACTCGCTGTAGACCACGCGCGGGTCGTTCGGATCCTGCAGCACGACGAACCCGTCGCCGCCTTGCACGGTGGCCCATTCGTGGTTCGCGATGCCGGTGGCGCCGCGCACCGCGCTCGGGCCGCACCAGTCGTAGTTGTCCTGCATGCCGCCGCACACGTTGTACGGAATCGCCATGTCGTAGCTCACGTGGTAGAAGAGCCCGACCGGCAGGTTCGGCAGGAACACCCATTTCTTCGCCATGTCGTACGACACGCCGAGGCCGCCGTCGTTGCCGATCAGCACGTGATTCGAGTTTGCCGGGTTGATCCAGATCGCGTGCACGTCGTCGTGCGTCGACACGGCCACGTCGGTCGCGACGGTCTTGCCGCCGTCGAGCGTCTGGTGGAGCCCGACGCCTCCGAGGTACACCACGTCGGGATCGTTCGGGTCGATGCGGACCTGGCTGAAGTACATCGGCCGAGGGTTCGCGTTGCTCACCTTTTGCCACGTCGCGCCGGCGTCGTCTGACCTGTAGAGCCCGGTCGGCAAGGGGTTGACGCCCGTCTGGACGCCGCCAGCCGCGCCGCCGGGGCCGGCTTCGGCCGCTGCTGCTGCGGGGGCCGCGCCGGGCTGCCCGCCGGGCGCCGCCGCACCGCCGCCGGCACCTCTCCCACCGGCTGCCGCGGGTGTCTGGCCGTCAATCAACGCGTACAACGTGCTCGGCCGCCGCCGGTACACGTCGAGGGCGATGCGGCCCAGCGCGCCTTCCGGGATGCCGGACTTGAGGCGCGTCCACGTATCACCGCCGTCGGTCGACTTGAAGATGCCGCTGCCGGGTCCGCCGCCGTTCATGCAGCACGCGGAGCGCCGGCGCTGGTACATCGACGCATAGACGACCTTGTTGTTCGTCGGGTCCATCACCAGGTCGTTCGCGCCCGTGTCGTCGTCGGCCTTCAGCACCTGCTTCCAGGTCTTCCCGCCGTCGGTCGTGCGGTACACACCGCGCTCGCCGCCAGGGCCCCAGAGGCTGCCGGTCGCCGCGACGAACACGATGTTGTTGTCGCGCGGGTCGATCAGGATGCGGTTGATGTGCCGGGAGCTGCGGAGCCCGGCGAACGCGTAGGTCTTGCCGCCATCGATGGACTTGTAGACGCCGTCACCCCACGACGTGCTCTGGCGGTTGTTCGACTCGCCGGTGCCGACCCAGACAAGATCGGGATTGCTCTGCGAGATCGCGACGTCGCCAATCGACATGAGGCCCTGGTCCTGGAACTGGGCCTCGAAGGTGGTGCCGTTGTTCGTAGTCTTCCACACGCCGCCGTGGGCGGTGCCGACGTAGTAGATGGCCGGGTTGGCCTCGTAGACGGCCAGGTCGGAAATGCGGCCTGACATCGACGCGGGTCCGATCTGACGGAAATGCAGCGCGTCGAATGACCCGGCGGCCAGGGCTGGCGCTGGCGCAGGCGCAGCCTGGTCCGATCCTCCGATGAGCGATTGGCCGGCGAGGGCGAGAGCGATCGCCAAGGCCACGCCGAATGCGCGAACGTGCTTGGTCACGGCAGCCTCCAGAAGTGAACGATGTGGCCGCCGATTATATGCCAGCGCGCGAAGAACCGCTCCGGGAGAGGTTAGCGAAGAACCGCTCCGGGAGAGGTTAGAGAACCGCTCCGGGAGAGGTTAGAGAAGCGCTCCGGGAGAGGTTATTCCGGCGGTGATTCAGGCGCTTGCGGATCGCAGACGCAGGGCGACACAATGGGCGGCAACGAGTCCTCCCCAGGAGTCTATGCCAGCGCGAGCCGAGACACCCCGCGAGCGAGCCGACGAGTTCCTGAATGTCGCAGGCGAGTTCCGCCTGGGCGCTCTGGTGACGGAATCTCCGCACCCGCGTTCCGTCGACCTGAGCGGGGTGGCGCGGAACGATACCGCAGCGGGCCTCGCCATCCTGTTCGACGTGGACCGCGACGTGGTTGCGCGCTACGGCGCATGGTCGGCCTCCGGGCAGCCGGAAGAGATGGCGCAGGCAATGGTCGCGGCCTTGCGCGCCGGCGGTCGCGTCTTCTTCACGGGGTGCGGCGCCACTGGCCGCCTCAGCATCCAACTGGATTCCATCTGGCGCGCGTTCTGGCAGTCGCGCCGGGCGCGCGGCCTGACACGGCCGTCGCCGGATGACTGGGAGCATCGGACCCGCAGCGTGATGGCCGGCGGGGATTACGCGCTTATCAAGGCCGTCGAGGGCTTCGAGGATCTCACGCCCTTCGGGCGCAAGCAGATCGCAGACCTCGGGCTCGCCGGCGGCGACGTAGTCTGCGCGATCACCGAGGGCGGCGAAACGTCCTTCGTGATCGGCACCACCTGGCAGGGCGTGGATGCCGGCGCCCGCGTCTTCTTCGTCTACAACAACCCCGACGATGTGCTGCGGGCGCATGTCCGGCGCAGCCGGGAGGTGATTGACGATCCTCGCATCACGAAGGTCAACCTGACGACCGGGCCGATGGCCATTACCGGCTCGACCCGGATGCAGGCCACGAGCATCCAGTTGCTCGCGATGATGACCGTCCTGGAGATGGTGCTGCGCGACATCCTCGCGGGTGAACGCGCACTCGACCCGGCGCTGGGCCCGTCGGCCACCGTGCCGGCAGCCATGCGGGCCGCGCTCGGCGTCGTGCACGCCGAACTGGCGAGCGAGCGCGTTCGGCAAGGACTGGCGCGGCTCGTCGAGCGCGAAGAGCACATCTACAGGTCGGGCCGGAAGACGTCGTACTTCGCCGACTCGCTCGGCGTCGACGTCCTCACCGACACGACCGAGCGGAGCCCGACGTTCTGCACGGCGTCGTTCCGGAAGTGGGACGACACCGAGGCCTCGGAGTCGTGGGCGTTTCTCTTCACACCGGAGCCCGTGAGCGAAGCGGCGTGGACCCGCCTGCTTCGCCGATCGGCACAAACGATCGAATGGGGCCGAGACGACCTGCGCGCGATGCTGGACGAGGACATGGTCGCGCGCCAGATTGAGGTCCTGCGCGAGATTGGGCTGCGCGAACTGCTGCGGTTCCGCATCGGGCTCGATGGCCTTCCGCACCGGCCCTTCCAGAACGGTGACGGCGCTGTCGCCATCCTGGCGGAGCCGGACCTGTCGCTTGTTGGCGATGCCGACGCCCCCTTTGCCCGGGTGTTCGCCTCCGCGCGGGGCGCAGGCGCATCCGTGGCCGTGATCGCCGTGGGCCGTGACGCCGCGCTGGTCAGCCTGCAGGCCGCGGCGTCGCGCGCAAGATTCCAGGTAGACGAGGCGCTCACCATTCCGGACACGCCGTTTCTGCTCGACCCGATGACGCGGATTGGCGTGAAGATGCTGCTGAACGCGCTCTCAACCTGCACGATGGTCCGGATGGGCCGCGTCCTCGGGAACCGGATGATCTGGGTGGCGCCCAACAACCTGAAGCTGATCGATCGATCCGTCCGCTACATCCGCGACCTGACGGGCGCGTCCTACGAACAGGCGTGCTACGCTCTGTTCGACGTGATCGAGTACGTCGAGCCGCGACGCAGTGCGGGCAAGGCGTTTCCGGCCCCCGTCGGAGTGGCCACCATGCACCTGCGGCACGGGCTTGCCCTGCCTGACGCCGAGGCCCGCCTGCTCGAGGAACTGGGCTGAACAACGATCGGGAGCATCACCATGACAGGAATCCGCCGAGCCCTTGGCCTGACGATTCTCCTTGCGGTCGCGGTCACCGCGTCGTCGGATCTCGGCGCCCAGACAGGATCCGCGGCGAGCGCACCGCCGTTCGCGCCAGGCATCTTCAACGAGATCCGCTGGCGCGCGATCGGGCCATTTCGAGGCGGCCGGACCAAGGCGGCCGAGGGCGTGGCGAGTCAGCCGAACATCTTCTACATCGGTGCCGTAAACGGCGGGGTGTGGAAGACGACCGACTACGGCCGCACATGGTTCCCGATCTTCGACGACCAGCCGACCGGATCGATAGGCGCGATTGCGGTGGCGCCATCCGACCCGGACATCATCTACGTCGGCAGCGGTGAAGGCATGCAGCGGCCCGACCTGTCCACGGGCGACGGCATGTACAAGTCGATCGACGCCGGGAAGACCTGGACGCACCTCGGCCTGCGCAACGCGCAGCAGATTGCGCAGATCGTCGTGGACCCTGGCAACCCGAACCGCGTGTTCGTGGCGGCCCTCGGGCATCCGTACGGGCCCAACGAGGAACGGGGGCTCTTCCGCTCCACCGACGGCGGCTCAACCTTCGAGAAGGTGCTCTACCGGAACCCGACGAGCGGCGCGGCAGACGTCTGCCTGGATCCCGTCAATCCCAGCATCATCTATGCCGCGCTCTGGGAATCGCAGGAGGGGCCCTGGGAAGACGCCTCGTGGACCGGTCCTGCGAGCGGGCTCTTCAAGTCCGCCGATGGCGGCGCCACGTGGCGCCCGCTGACGAAGGGGCTGCCCAATTATGCCGACGGCGGACTCGGGCGCATCGGCATCACCGTCGCGCCAAGCCTGCCGTCCCGCCTGTACGCGACGGTGGAGGCGAAGCCGGACCTCGCAGGACTCTATCGATCGGATGACGCGGGCGAGTCGTGGTCTCGCGTGAATGCGGACCCACGCGTCGTCGCCCGCCCGGACGATGCGGCGGAAGTGCGCGTCCACCCGAAGAATCCGGACATCGTCTTCGTCCCGACGATTGTCACGTGGAAGTCGGTGGATGGGGGGAAGACGTTCGTCGGCTGGCGAGGCGCGCCCGGCGGCGACGACTACCAGCGCCTCTGGATCAATCCGACCGCGCCCGACACCATGCTGCTCGTCGCGGACCAGGGCGCCATCGTCACGGTGAACGGCGGCCAGACGTGGAGTTCCTGGTACAACCAGCCCACCGCGCAGATGTTCCACGTCAACACCGACAACGCATTTCCGTATCGTGTGTGCGGCGGCCAGCAGGAGAGCGGATCCGCCTGCGTGCAGAGCCGGGGAGACGACGGCCAGATCACGTTCCGTGAGTGGCGTCCCGTGGCGGTCGAAGAATACGGATACGCGGTACCCGATCCGCTCGACCCCGACATCGTCTACGGCGGCAAGCTGACGCGGTACGATCGGCGCACGCACCAGGCCCAGTCGATTCCGCCCAAAGCTCTGCGCGGATCCGGCTACCGCCTCGTGCGGACGGCCCCAGTGGTGTTCTCGCCGATCGATCCGCTCGTCCTGTATTTCGCGTCCAATACGCTCTGGAAGACGGCGAACGGCGGGCAGTCGTGGACATCGATCAGCCGAGACCTGACGCGCGCGACGTGGGAGGTGCCGGCGAGTGTCGGAAAGTACCGCGACACGTCGTCGGCCAGGCCCGCGCAGCGCGGGGTGATCTACACGATCGCGCCGTCGCCGCTCGTGGCCGGGCGGATCTGGGTGGGCACGGACGATGGCCTGATTCACGTGACGGCCGACGGCGGCCTGAGCTGGAAGGACGTCACGCCTCCCGAACTGAAGCCGTGGGCCAAGGTGTCGATCGTGGAGGCGTCGCACTTCGACGCGCTCACCGCCTACGCGGCCGTCGACACCATGCGCCTGGATGACGTGCGACCGCATCTCTACAGGACGCGCGACGGCGGTAAGACGTGGACGGCCATCACAAACGGCATTCCCGACGGCGGGATCACGCGTGTCGTCCGCGAGGATCCGAAACGGAAGGGTTTGCTCTTCGCCGGCACCGAGCAGGCAGTCTACGTGTCGTTCGACGACGGCGACCATTGGCAGTCGCTGCGCAACAACATGCCAGCCACATCCATCCGCGACCTGGTGATCAAGGATGACGACATCGTCGTGGCCACGCACGGGCGCGGGTTCTGGATCCTCGACGATGTGACGCCGCTCCGCCAGATGACCGCGCCGGCGCTCGACGCCGGCGCGGTCCTGTTCAAGCCGCAGGACGCGTGGCGCTGGCGGTGGAACACGTGGTCCGACACGCCCCTGCCGCCGGACGAGCCGGCCGGACAGAACCCGCCCGACGGCGCCGTCATCAACTATCACCTGAAGTCCGCCGCGCGCGGGCCGGTCACCATAGAAGTACTCACGGCCGCGGGCAAGGTCGTGCGGAAGTACTCGAGCGCCGATCCGCCGGAGCCGCCAGTCGAAGGGCGGAACATCCCGGACTACTGGATTCGGCCGTCTCAGCAGCTGAGCACGCGGCCGGGGCTTCATCGATTGGTGTGGGACCTGCACTACCCGCCTCTGGCCGCGTCGAGCTTCGAATACCCGATCTCAGCCATCTACGGGAACACGTGGCGCGAGCCGCGCGGGCCGTGGGTCGTGCCGGGCACGTACACCGTCCGCCTGACGGTCGAGGGGAAGACGTACGACCAGCCGCTGCGCGTGAAGATGGACCCGCGCGTGAAGACGCCGGCGATCGGCCTGCAGCAGCAGTTCACGCTGTCGACGCAAATCCACGAGGGTGTGGGCCGCCTGGCGTCAGCGGTAGCGCAGTTGGCCGCGATCCGCGAGCAGTTACAGGGCACGAAGTCGAAAGCCGGCACCGGGCCGTTGGCCGACGCCGTAGCGGCTTTCGAGCAGAAACTCGGGCGATTCGACGGCGAGGTCGGATTCGAACGGCTGCGCGGCGAGATGGAAGCACTCTACACGCTGCTGCAGGAAGCCGACCTGGCGCCGACGCCGCAGGTCTCGGCGGAGGTCGCCGGGAGGGATGCCGCGCGAGCGACACTGCTCGCGTCGTGGCAGACGATGATCGCGACGGAACTGTCGGCACTGAACTCGAAACTCAAGACTGCCGGGCTTGCGCCGATCGCCGTGGCCGACTGAAGCCGGCCACGGCGGGCCAACTGCTATCTGATCACGGATTCCGAACATAGCGGCTCCTGACGTCGCAGCCAGTCCATGGCCGCGTCCCCGATGGGGGCGCCGGGCGGGACAACGGGCGGTGATGGCCGCTTGAACGATTCGGGGTTGTCGAGGAACCGCTTGATGTCGCGCGTCAGCAGGCTGGCGTGCGCGCGGGTCGCGACATCCGTGGCCGGGCCCACCTCGTTGTTCAGTTCATACGCCCGCTTCGCCAGCTTGAATGCGGCGATGGCCCGCACCTGCGGCATGTCCGCCGAGGCCGCCAGTCCGATCAGTTCCTCGATGACCACGCGTTGAACCGCGCGCGCAATCTCTGCCTCGTACGGCGTCGCACCCGCTGCGCCAAAAGACGCGGCGAGCAGATCGTCGATCACGTCCTCGAGTCCCGGCAGCGTCGCGTCGACGGCGTGCTGCTCGACGATGCGCGCGGCGCGCTCGGCCTGGAGGATGTTCGACACGGTGTGGTAGGCGGCGACGGCTGCCGGGGCAATCACGTCGAACGTCATCCCCGTGTAGCGCGGGAACATCTCGCGCGTTATGTCGTAGCCGTCCGGGCGCGGCGGAATCCGCTTCAGCACGGGATCCGGCAGCACCAGCACGGACGGCTTGATGGTGTCGAGCAATGCCTTCAAGGCGGCACGCTGTTCAGCCGCCGGCGCCCACCTGTACGGTTCGCGGCCGTCCCCGCGCATCGCGTAGATGTAATGCTGCCCGCCCAGCGCGGACGCCGCCGCCTCCACCTGGTAGCGGTGATACAAGTACAGCGGGAGGAACACTTCTTCCATTGCGGCCAGCGGTTCGCCGAGCTTGATGGCCTGTTCACCGAAGCGCGAGATCGCGACGCGGCGGATCTCCATCATGCGCGCGAGCTCGGCCGCAGGATCGGTGCCGTTGGACCACTGGTCGACGCGAGGATTCGCCGGCATGTCCTGGTTGGTCAGGTAGATCATGTCGCGCTTCCAGGCATCGTCGATCATCGCCTTCAGCGCCGTCGCCTCGTCCGTGCCGGCGGGGAAGTCCTGGTACCCGTACGTCACCGCGACCTTGTCCCAGTCGCCGATGCCGACAGCGTAGACCTTTGAGTAGTCGAATGTGCCGTCCGCCTTGAGACTGACGAGCGGGTGCGGGTAGTCCATCACCGAGATGCGGCCTGCCGTGCTGTCGTAGTACTGGTGACCGAAGCCGAGCGTGTGGCCGATCTCGTGCGCGGACAGCTGCCGGATGCGGGCGAGCGCCCACTCCTTGAGTTCAGGCGGCGTCTCCGTCCCCGTCTTGTACGGTGACAGGAGGCCTTCCGCGAGCATGTAGTCCTGGCGGATGCGGAGCGATCCGAGCGTCACGACACCCTTGATGATCTCGCCGGTGCGCGGATCGATCACAGAACCGCCGGTGCTCCATCCGCGCGTCGATCGATGCACCCAGTTGATCACGTTGTAGCGGATATCGAGAGGGCTCACACCTTCGGGCAACAGCTCCACTCGAAACGCGTTACGGTACCCCGCCGCCTCGAACGCCTGGTTCCACCACCGCGCGCCCTCGAGCAGGGCCGAGCGGATGGGCTCCGGCGCGCCCGGATCGAGGTAGTACACGATTGGCTTTACGGGGTCGCTTGTCTTCGCCTTGGGATCGACCTTGTTCAGGCGATGGCGCCGAAGGTAACGCACTTCCTGGGACGTGCCGAGGGGCGCGGTGTAGTCGAGGAACGTCATGTCGCCGTAGCCGGAACGCGGATCCCAGATCCTCGGCTTGTAGTTCGCATCCGGCAGTTCGACGATCGAATGGTGCACGCGGATGGTTGCCGCGTCGGGAGACGCCGCCACCGATCGCACGCCCTCGAAGAACGCGCCGCCGGCGCCGACGGACGGGGGACCACCGACCCCGCCACCTCCGCCCGCCCCGGGTCCTGCCGCGCCGGGCTGCAGGACAAACGTCAGCTCCACCTCAATCTCGGTGTTCTTCGGGAAGTTCTGCGTCATGGGCAGGTAGACGGAACTCCGCGTCGCGTCGACCCGGTACGTCCCCGGACGCATGCGCTGACCGGTGTTCAACGCGTCGCGCACCAGGAAGTCGGTCAGATCCACCAGCACGCGTCCGTTCGATTCGGCCGCCACCTGGAATCCCCACAGCACGCTTCGCGCGAAGGCGTCTCGCACGCCGCGCACGGATGCCGGCTCGGCGCTGCTCACGGACCGGAACCGGTAGTTCGGCGCGACCATCAGGACCCTGGGCCCGACGCGCTCGAAGGTCACGATGCGCGAGCCGGTGAGGGCGCCACGATCGATCCCGAGATCGTTCGATCCGAGACCTGCGCCATAGCCGGTGCTGTGCAGCACCTCGGCGTTGAATCTGGAGATCTCCATCCACAACTGGCCTGCCCGTTCGTCCCAGAACAGGGGGAAGTACCCGTCGAGCTTCTTCATCGCGGCGGTTTTGTCCTCGATCGTGGGCAGCGGTCCGGCGTCGGCGCGCCGGCCGGCTGGAGCTTGCGCGAAGGCGGACGCGGATACGACGAGCAGCGCAATGGCCGCGGCGAGCATCAGAACCCGGCGGTGGAACATCTGGAGACCCTCCTTGTGGACGATGGTGTAGCAGTCTACCCGACGTTCTCCGAAAAGGGGCCAGGCACCTTTTCTGTGCGTCCCTGTAAGAAAACAAACGTTGCTACAATTGTTTTCTAACAGGCTCTAAAGTGGTCACTATGAAAACGACACGATACGGGTGTGCGTGCGCCGTCGCGGCGATCGTCATCGCCGCGTGGCCCGCCACGTCGTCGGCGCAGTGGGTGATCGAATCGAAGGACCAGAAGACGAACATCAAGATCGGGTTCCTGATCCAGCCGCAGTTGGAGACGCTCGAAACGGCCGACCAGGCCGGGACGTCCACGAACATCTTCCTGCGGCGGTTCCGGATCCTGTTCGGCGGGAAGGTCGCGGACAGGTGGACGTACTTCTTCGAGACGGACAGCCCGAACATCGGCAAGGCCACCGGGACGACGGGCGTGAAGGAGGCGGGCAGCATCTACGTGCAGGACGCGTTCGTCACCTACAACCAGGGCGACGCGTTCAAGGTTGACGTCGGCATGATGCTGCTGGCGCAGAGCCACAACCACATCCAGTCCGCGGCCTCGCTGCTGCCGGTGGACTACGGCGCCTACACGTTCGCGGAGGCGACGGCCCTCCAGACCCGCGTGGGCCGCGACTACGGCGTGCAACTGCGGGGCTACCCGTTCAAGCAGCACGTCGAGTACCGCCTGGGCGTGTTCGGGGGCGTTCGCGGCACCGACTCGCGCAACGCCCTGCGCGTGGCCGGCCGCGGCGTCTGGTACCCGTTCGCTGCCGACACGGGCTACTTCTACACGGGCACCTTCCAGGGCAGCAAGCGCGTCGTCGCCATCGGCGGGAGCTTCGACACCCAGAACGCGTACAGCACGTACGGG
>JAPKZP010000373.1 GCA_026393735.1 Acidobacteriota bacterium | reverse complement strand
GTCGTGGAGGTGAAGTCGACCAACGGCGACACGCATCTGGGCGGCGACAACCTCGACCATCGCATCATCGAGTGGATCATCACCGAGTTCAGGAAGAGCGAAGGCATCGATCTCGGCAAGGATCGGATGGCGTTGCAGCGTCTGCGCGAGGCCGCCGAGAAGGCCAAGATGGAGCTGTCGACGCTGATGGAGTCGGAGATCAACCTGCCGTTCATCAGTGCCGACGCCACCGGGCCGAAGCACCTGACGATGAAGCTGACCCGTGCGAAGTTCGAGCAACTGGTCGAGGACCTGCTGCAGAAGTCGGTCGGGCCGGTGAAGCAGGCGCTGGCGGACGCGGGGCTCCAGCCGTCGGCGATCGAAGAGGTCGTCCTGGTCGGCGGTTCGACGCGCATCCCGCGCGTCCAGCAGCTCGTGCGCGACCTGTGCGGCAAGGAGCCGCACAAGGGCGTCAACCCCGACGAGGTCGTCGCGGTGGGCGCGGCCCTGCAGGCCGGTGTGCTGGCCGGCGAGGTGAAGGACCTGCTCCTGCTCGACGTGACGCCGCTCTCGCTCGGCATCGAGACGCTGGGTGGCGTGCTGACGACGCTGATTCCCCGCAACACGACGATTCCCACGCGCAAGAGCGAGGTCTTCTCGACCGCGGCGGACAGCCAGTCCAGCGTCGAGGTGCACGTCCTCCAGGGCGAGCGGCCGATGGCGCGCGACAACCGCACGCTCGGCCGGTTCCATCTGGACGGCATCCCGCTCGCGCCGCGCGGCGTGCCGCAGATCGAGGTCACCTTCGACATCGACGCGAATGGCATCGTCAACGTGTCGGCGAAGGACAAGGGCACGGGCAAGGAACAGAAGATCACGATCACCGCGTCGAGCGGCCTGAACAAGGACGAGGTCGACCGCATGATGCGCGAGGCCGAGTCGCACGCCGAGGAAGACAAGCGGCGAAAGGAAGAGGTCGAAACGCGCAACCACGCGGACCAGGCGGTCTACGCGGCCGAGAAGATGCTCAAGGACATGGGCGACAAGGTCGGCGCGGCAGACAAGCAGGCGGTGGAGTCGGCGATGGCCGACGTGAAGAGCGCGCTCGAGAAGAACGACGCGGCGGCGATCAAGGACGCCCTCGAGAAACTGACGGCGGCGCAGCACAAGATGGCCGAGACGTTGTACCGGCAGTCGGCCCCGGCGAGCGGCCCGGGGGCCGATCCTGGTGCCGCGCCCGGCGCGACGCCCGGCGGCGATGCGCCGAAGAGCGACGTCATCGACGCGGAAGTCGTCGATGACGAGAAGAAGTAGCGAGAAGGCGAGGGGCGAGCGGAACCGGAACTGACGCGTTTCCGCTCTCGCCCCTCGCCTGATCCCTGTGATTGTCATGGACCTCTACGAACTCCTCGGCGTGTCGCGCGAGGCCGGGCCCGGCGACATCAAGCGGGCCTATCGCCGACTGGCGCGCAAGTAGCACCCGAACATCAACCCGGGTGATCGCGCGGCCGCCGTCCGTTTCAAGGTGGTGGCCGAGGCGTTCAAAACGCTGGCGGATCCCGAACGGCGTCGGCACTACGACGCCGTCGGGGTGGTCGTGCCGATGGGAGACGGCAGCGCCACATTCGGCTTCGAAGGGTTCGACTTCTCGGTCGAGTCGGTGGGCGGGGCGACGGCCTCCACCTTCGGCGATCTGTTCGCGGATGTCATTCACGAGACCGTCGACGGCGCCACCGACGCGCCGCGGCCGGGGGCGGACCTGCACGTGACGGCCCCAATCAGCTTCGACGAATCGATGCACGGGACGGTCGGCACGGTGACCCTCGTGCGCCGCGATGCGTGCGGGGCGTGCGCAGGCTCCGGCACGATGAGCGTCGCGGAGTCGCTCTGCCCGGCGTGCCGCGGCGCCGGCACCATCCGGTCGGCGCGCGGGCACATGGTGTTCGCCAAGCCATGCGGCCGATGCGGGGGCGTCGGCCGGCAGCGCCGCGCGGCGTGTGCCGCATGCGGCGGCGGGGGCTTTGCCGCGCGCAACGAGGTGATTCCCGTGCGGATCCCCGCGGGCATCGCCGACGGCGACCGCATCCGCGTGCCCGCGATGGGGCATGCCGGAACGCGGGGCGGCGCAGCGGGCGACCTCTACGTCACCGTCCAGGTCGCGCCCCACCCGCACTTCCGCCGTGATGGCGACGACCTGCACCTCATCGTGCCCGTTGCCGTGCACGAGGCGGCGCTCGGCGCACGGTTCGAGATCCCGAGCGTTGATGGCCCCGTCCGGCTCCGCGTGCCTCCCGGGGCGCAGACCGGCCAGCGACTGCGGCTGCGCGAACGCGGCATGCCATCCAGGCGGGACGGGCAGCGCGGCGATCTCGTCGTCGAGCTGCGCATTGTCCTGCCGGCCGTGCTCGATGAGCGGACGAAGTCTCTGCTGCGGGCCTACGGCGAACTGAACACCGACGACGTGCGCGCCGAGTTGTGGCGCGACACGCCGCTCCCATAGACAGCAGAGCGACGGAGGACGGGCCATGGCCACCAAGAAGAGCGCGGGCACCGGCAAGGCCTACTACATGATCAGCGCCGTGGCGCAGAAGTACAGCATCCATCCGCAGACGCTTCGTCTGTACGAGCGGGAGGGGCTCCTCCAGCCCTCGCGCACGGACGGCAACACGCGGCTGTACTCGGACGAGGACCTGCAGCGCCTCGAGACCATCCTGTCGCTGACCCGTGACCTCGGCGTCAACCTGGCTGGGGTCGAGATCATCCTGAACATGCGGAACAAGATGGAGGAGATGCAGCGCGAGGTCAACGAGTTCATGGAATACGTGAAGGGCGAACTCGCCCGCGGCCTCGGCGACTGGGAACAGCGGCTCAATACGGCGCTCGTCCGTTCGACGCCCGGCGACATGGTGCGTGCCGCGCCGCCCGTGCAGGCCCAGGCGTCCCAGCCGGGCGGGGCGGGCACCCCGGCTGTCGCCGTCCCTCCCGATCGCCCGCGCCGGTAGCACACGAGGCGGCCGCGTGCAATCGGCCGTCCGCCGTCCGGCCGACCGGGGTATGATGCACGCGTGACGAAGCGCTCCGACAACCCCTCGGCGGAAGCTGAGACGTTGCGGGCCTACCTCGGCGAGATCTCGAAGATTCCCCGTCTCTCGGTTGAGGAGGAGCGCGAACTCGGTGCGCGCGTCCAGCAGGGCGACGTCTCGATCTCATCCACGAAGGCAACCTGGGCCTGATCGAGGCGGCCCGGCGATTCGACCCCGGCCGCAACGTCAAGTTCATCACCTACGCGGTGTGGTGGATCCGCCAGTCGGTGCTCCACGTCCTGTCCGATCAGAGCCGCATCTTCTCGGTGCCCGCGAAGCTCTCGGGGCCGGCGTCGAAGCTGAGCCAGCACCTGCTGTCGCTGTCGACGCAGCTCGAGCGATCGCCGACGACGCAGGAGCTCGCCGACGACCTCGACATCTCGGAAGCCGACGCCGACGCGCTCCTGCAGATCAGCGGCGACGAGGTGTCGCTGAGCGACCGGATTGGCAACGGCGCGACGGACGACCGGCGGGAGATCGGGGACCTCCTGCCGCAGATGATGGTGCCCGGCGTCGAGGACGAACTGGTGCACGATGCCGTGATCGCCCAGCTGCACAAGGCGGTCGAAGACCTGGGACAGAAGGAACGCCTGGTCATGCGCATGCGGTTCGGCCTCGAAGGCGGCGAGCCGCTCACCCTGCAGGAGATCGGGGACCGGCTGAAGCTGTCGCGGGAGCGCGTGCGCCAGATCGAGTTCCGCGCAAAAGAGAAACTGCGCCAGTCCGTCAGGCTCCGAGGCATGAAGAGCGCGCTCAACTAGAATTTCGGAACATGGAACGCCGGGGATCTGGTGTATCCTTTCGACTCTGGATGCTCAGTCCCTGCTCCTGGATTCCGGCCGCTGTCGCCGGTTGTCGGTCCTACGCTCATGACGTGTCCGCTTTGTGACGGTACCGGGTGGAAAGCCCTCGAACAGGATGGCGTGCGGCGGGTCTCGCGCTGCGAGTGCTGGCGCGAGCAGGCCACGGTGCGTCTGTACGCCGACGCCCGCATTCCCCGCCGCTATCAGCACTGTGACTTCGGGAACTTCCGCGACTACAACGAGTCGCTTCGGCGCGCGAAGGTGCGCGCGATGAAGCTTGCCGAGGCCTTTCCGGTAGTGGAGCGCGGGTTGTTTCTCGAAGGCCCTCCGGGGGTTGGCAAGACCCACCTGGCGGTGGCCGTCCTGCGCCACGTCGTGGCGTCCAGCCGGGCGCGGGCGCTCTTCTACGACACGCGGGACCTGCTGCGCGTGATCCGCAGCACGTACGATCCCGTCGTCCGCACGACGGAAATCGAAGTGCTGCGGCCGGTGATGCAGGCCGACCTCCTCGTGCTCGACGACCTCGGCGCGGAAAAGACGTCCGAGTGGGTGGAGGAGACGCTCAACCTGATCGTCAACACCCGCTACAACGAGCGCCGTGCCACGCTCTTCACGTCGAACTACGAAGACCGGCCGGACGACACGGATCCCAACGCCTTGCTCTGCCGGATCGGCCTGCGCATGCGCTCGCGCCTCCACGAGATGTGCGAGTTCCTCGACCTCGACGCGGCCGACTTCCGGGAGGCGCCGGCCAACGCGGGAGACGACGACCTCTCCGCGCTGTGGAAGCTGCAACGGCAGCGGGCCGGCCGCCGCGTCCCGGGCCTCAAGCCGACGCCGGCGCGCGCGCAGCTCCGCGACTCGAAGGCGGATCTCAAGTGGCCGGGAGGCCGCGCGGGCACGTAGGCCCCGCCCGCTCATCCCGTGCTCGGCCTCTACATCCACGTTCCGTTCTGTTCTGCGATCTGCCACTACTGCAATTTCAACCGCGGTCTGTTCGACGAAGGCCTGAAGCAGCGCTACGTCGATGCGGTCGTGGCCGACATTCACGGGGCGCCTGCGCGTCATGGCTGGGCGCCGGGGCGGCAGGCAGCCGATTCCGTCTTCTTCGTCGGCGGCACGGCGTCGCTGCTCGACGCGCGGGAGATCCACGCCATCGTCCACGCATGCC
>JAPKZP010000670.1 GCA_026393735.1 Acidobacteriota bacterium | reverse complement strand
GCGCGTCGGGCGCCGTGCCGATCGTCTCGAGCAAGACCCGCAGCGAATCCGCGTAGTGGTGCTCGAGGCCCGACACCAGCAGATCGGCATCGCCGCTGTGCACCATCATGGCGCCGAAATACTCCGGGCGGCGCAGCCGCTCGTCCGCGGCCGGCGGCATGACGCCGCGCCGTCGGCGCAGGCGGAGGTACTCGGCGACGTACGCCTCGCGGTGCGCGCTTCGCTCCGGATCGACGAGCACCAGGCCGGAGGGCTCGAGGCCCAGCCGCGCGATGCCCGCCCGGATGTCGCCCTCGTTGCCCAGCAGGATCGGGTGTGCGATGCCCTCATCGGCCAGCATTCCGGCGGCCCGTTGGATCGTCTCGCTGGTACCGTCCGCGAACACGACGCGCAGCGGCTCCTGCCGCGCCTTGACCATCAGCCGGCGCAGCGTTTCACGCCCGGTCCCGATGCGGATCGTCAGGCTCTCCTGATACGGCCGGTCTTCGACCGGGCGCCGGGCAACACCGTCGGCCATCGCCTGGCGCGCCACCGCCGCCGATTCGCGGACGAGGATCCGCGGGTCGATCGGCTTTGGGAGCAGGTACTCGGGGCCGAAGCTGAACCGCTGGTACGCGTAGGCGCGCGCCACCTCGTCGACCACGTCTTCCCGAGCCAGGTCGGCCAGGGCACGGGCAGCCGCCACCAGCATGCCATCGGTGATCCGCGTGGCCTGGACATCGAGCGCGCCGCGGAAGATATACGGGTAGCTGAGGTGATCGACGATCGCGTTCGGGAACTGCGTGAGCCCCGTGGCGACGATCGCGTCGCGCCGGCTCGCGCGGGCCTCCTCGTACCCGATCTCGGGCTCCGGGGTGGCCAGCGCGAACACGATGGGGAACGGCGCCATCGAGCGAACCATGTCGGACGACAGGATGCCGGCGGCGGAGGCGCCCACGAACACGTCGGCCCCGCGAAGGCCCTCCTCCATCGTCGGCGGCGCCTCGCGATTCGCGAACGCGCGCTGGTGGACGTCGAGATCGCCGCGATCCGGATGCACCAGGCCGCGCACGTCGTACACGGCCAGTTGAGCGGCCGAGGCGCCCATCAGCAGGAACATCCGGGCGCACCCGAGGCCGACGGTGCCCGCGCCGCAAATCACGATCCGGATGTCGCCGATACACTTGTCCGCCAGGTCCAGGGCGTTGACGAGCGCCGCGGCAGCGACGACGGCAGGGCTCTGGAGGTTCTCGTGCACGACCGGGATCTGCAGATGGTCGCGGAGGCGCTCGAACACGTCGATCCCCTCGGGAGCGCGGATGTCTTTCAGGTTGATCCCGCCGAAGGTCGGCTCGAGCATCTGGACCGCCTCGACGAGACGATCGGGCTCGCGCGCGTCGAACTCGAGATCGAACGTATCGATGTCGGCCAGGCGCTTGAACAGGACCGACGCGCCTTCCAGCATCGGCTTGGCGGCGCGGGGGCCGACGTCGCCCAGGCCGGGGACGGCGGATCCGTTCGTCACGATCCCCACGAGGTTCCCCCGCGCGGTGTACCGGAACACGGCGTCCGGGTCCGCCGCGATCACCTCGCACGCGAATGCCGCGCCCGGCAGCGCGGCGAGGCGCATGTCACGCGCCGTGAGGCAGCGCTTCGTGGGACGCGTCTCGATCTTCCCGGGCCGATCGTCCTGGTGATAGGCCAGGGCCTCTTCACGGCGAATCATCACGGGCCTCCTCGCGACGTCCCGGTGACAGCAGCGGGAATCGCTCCATCGTCTCGCGCCAGACCGCTGCGGTCGACGGCAGCGGCCGGACCTGCAGGACGCGCAGGTCGGGTCCTTCGAACCCGAACTCGATATCCACCGGCTGGCCGTACGCCGCTTCGAGCCGCAACGCGGTCTCGACCAGCGCGCAGACTTCCGGGTACTCCAGCACGGGTCTGAGGCGCTGGTGCGCGAGGGTGTCGACGCGCACCGTGCCCCGCCCGAGCCGCTCGTCGAAGACCACGCGCTCCCGCTTGTCTGCGGTCACGTAGCGGAACCGCAACGCGCCGCTGCCGGGGGGATCCTTGGCCACCACGATGTGGTCGGCGGCGACGCGGCCCGAGACGATGCCCTCGCCGAGGCCGAGCCCCGCGTTGATCACGATTTCGCGCGGATGGGCTCCCGCCACGTTGATGGTCTGCATGACGCCGGACACCCGCGATTGCACCATCCGCTGGATGACGATGCCCCCGGAGGGACAGGCCGTGTCGTGGCGAACCAGGCGATCGGCGATGGCGCGCGCCGTCCAGAACCCGCCCCACGCGAGCGCCAGGTGCTCCGTCACGGCCTGCGCGCCTCGCACGAACAGGAACGTCTCGAACTGCCCGGCCCGGGTCGAGCACTCGGTGTCTTCATCCAATGCCGACGACCGCACCGCCACGTAGACGTCGGACCCCATCGCGCGGTACGCCTCCGCCACGGCCTGGACCAGCCGCTGCGGCAGAGCGAGGCGGCGGAATAGTTCCCGAATCGCCGACGACTGCGCGTCCGGCCCCAGGGCGGCGTCCGCCAGGATGGCTTCGATGTCGTGCCTCGCGCCGGCGTCAACCGCCTCGTGGAACGCATGCCGGGTCACCGCAAACCACTCCGGGATGGCGGATTCTCCCACCACGCGCGCGGCATCGGCCAGGTTGCCGGCCTTTGCTCCGGCAAGCGCGGTGATGTCGGCATCGATATCGTGCGGCCCGACGACGAGCGGCGTTGCGCGACCCTGAGCCGACGTTGTCGCAGCCGATGTCCGGATGTCGCCGTCCTCGTCGTGCCAGGGGGTTGCCGACAGCAGCGCGTCGAGCCGGCGGCGTTGAGCCAGTCGCGAGACATGCCCGCCGGCGCGCGCAGGCGCGGGCTCGCTGTCCCGCAACTGCTGGTGCAGGGTGGTCAGTTGCTCGTACGCGAGCCGGTCCACTTCGGCGTGGCCGCCTGCCATCACGACGCACGTGTCGAGGCCGGCGGAGGCGAGCGAGGCCGAGACGCGGTCCAGCACGTGATGCACGTGGAGGCTCTGCAGCCGGAGGGCCAGCACGTCGTGCGCCGTCCACGACGAGGGAATCAGGCGCGCAGCCTGTTCGCGGGCCTCGCGTGCCCGCGCCGCCAGCCGGGCCGTGACGTGCCGCACGACCGCCAGCACGCCATCCCCGACGGCGGCGTTCTGCGCCAGGCGGCGCAACATCTCGATGCCGTCGCGCGCCGCATCGGCCGTCTGGGACCACGCCCGGTTGAGAAGAATCTCCTCGATCGCGTACCGCGCGAGCGGCACGTCCGTGACGCGCCCGATGGCCTTCTCGAGTTGATGCCGCGTCCGCAGGTAGTGCCCTCGCT
>JAPKZP010000673.1 GCA_026393735.1 Acidobacteriota bacterium | reverse complement strand
GGAATGGTCAGTACCCAGGCCCACACGATGCGGCCGGCCACGCCCCAGCGGACGGCCGACAACCGCCGCGTGGCGCCGACGCCGACGATGGACCCGGTAATGGCGTGGGTCGTGGAGACGGGAATGCCGAGGGCGGTCGCGAGGAAGATCGCGCCTGCTGCACCGGTCTCCGCGGCAAAGCCGTGCACCGGCTGGAGCTTCGTGATGCGCGACCCCATCGTGTGGATGATGCGCCAGCCGCCGGACAGCGTGCCCAACCCGATGGCCGAGTATGCGGCGAACACGACCCAGTTCGGGATGTTGAAGTGCGTCTTGTCTATGTAGCCAGCGGTGGCCAGCACGCCGGCCATGATGCCCATCGTCTTCTGCGCGTCGTTGGCCCCATGGTTGATGCTGAACAGCGCAGCCGACGCAAGCTGCAGGCGGCGGAACCAGTGATCGACCTTCGTCGGCGTGGTTCCCTGGAAGACCCAGTAGATCGCGACCATCAGGATGAAGCCGGCCAGCAGGCCCACGACCGGCGAGACGACGATGAAGATGAGCGTCTTGGTCCATCCCGACGGGATGATCGCGCTCCAGCCGACCTCGGCGATCGCGGCGCCCGCGTACCCCCCGATCAGGGCGTGCGACGAACTGGTCGGGAGGCCGTAGTGCCAGGTAATCAGGTCCCACACGATGGCGCCGAACAGCCCCGAAAAGATCACGGCATATGTCACAACGTGCAGGTCGATCATGCCCGCGCCCATCGTCCTTGCCACGGCGGTCCCGAACATGAAGAACGCCGCGAAGTTGAAGAACGCGGCCCACAACACGGCCTTGCCCGGCGACAGCACACGGGTCGACACGATGGTCGCGATCGAGTTCGCGGCGTCGTGGAAGCCGTTGATGTAATCGAAGATCAGGGCCGCGCCGATGAGCGTGGCGACGATGGCCAGTTCCATGGGATTCTCAGGCGTGTTTCAGGATGACGCCCTGGATCACGTCCGACACGTCTTCGACGGAATCGACGGTCGCCTCGAGGTGATCGATGATTTCCTTCCACTTGATGAGCGTGATCGGGTCTTTCTCTTCGAGGAACAGCCGGCTCACGACGTCCTGGTGGAGGCGGTCCGCCTCGTTCTCGAGCCGGTTGATCTCGACGACGCTCGTGGTGACGGGCGTGCGCGCCTCCATGTGTTCCAGCGCGACCCGGATCTGCTGGGTCGACGTCACGATGATCCGCGCGAACTGCCGCGTACCGTCGTACGTGCGCTCGATCCGGTACTGGAGGAACAGGTGCGCCGCCGCGTCAATGGCGTCCATCACGTCGTCCAGCGACTTCGCCAGTGCGTGGATATCCTCGCGGTCGATCGGCGTCACGAAGGTCCGGTGCAGCCGCTGGATGACCTCATGCGTGAGGAAGTCGCACCGATGCTCGAGTTCCTTGATCTCGTCGGCCTTGTCCTGGATTGGGGGATCGACGGCGACCATCTCGTCCAGCAGCTTGGCGGCTTCGCAGATAGCGGACGCCATCGCCAGGAAGTCCTGGTAGAACTGCTCTTCCCTGGGTATGAGTCGGAATCGCACGCGGTTGCTCCCTTCGCCCAGTCGGGCGCACCGATTGTACCCGATGCGGGCCGTCTTGCGTGTTACGTTCCCGTAACAACCGCTCAGCTATGGATTGCCGTTCCACTGCGCGGCACCAGGGTACGCCGAACGGCGCCGGCGGTACAATGGCTGCCTGTGAGCTACCTTCTCGTCGTCGAGGACGATCGGGACATCGCCGAACTGGTTGAGCGGTACCTGACCCGGGCCGGCCACGTCGTGGACGTGCTCGACGCGGGGGACACGGCCCTCGCGTCGGTGCGCGAGCGGGTGCCGGACCTGGTCGTGCTGGACCTGATGCTGCCGCGCGTAGACGGCCTCGACGTCTGCCGGACGCTTCGGCGATCCACGGCGACGCGCGCCGTGCCCATCATCATGCTCACCGCGCGATCCGGCGAGGCGGACCGCATCGCGGGCCTTGAACTCGGCGCCGACGACTACGTCACCAAGCCGTTCAGTCCCAATGAGCTCGTGGCGCGCGTGGGGGCCCTCCTGCGCCGCGCCCAGCGCTGGGCGGAGTCGGGCGAGACCGTGCTGCGTCACGGGGCAATCGTCCTCGACCGCGATCGTCACCGGGTGAGCGACGCGGACCGCGAGGTGACGCTGACCGCGAAGGAGTTCCTGCTGCTCGAGTACCTGCTGCAGCACCGTGGGCGCGTACTCTCGCGCGACCTGCTCCTGACCGATGTCTGGGGTTATCGCTATACCGGCGGCACGCGTACGGTCGACGTGCACGTGCGGCGGCTGCGGGAGAAGCTCCCGGCGCTGGCCGGCGCGATTGAAACCGTCAAGCAGTTCGGCTACCGCCTCGTCGACCCCGGCCCGGCCGATGCGGCAGGCGCTTTGCGGAAGCCCGGGAGCCGCCGGTCGTGATTCTCGGCAGCCTGCGCGGCCGCACACTCCTCACGGTCTTCGGCGTGTCGGCCGTCGCGCTCGTCCTGGCGGCCGTACTGACGTCCATGTCGCTCCGGGCGCAGTTGCTCCAGGTCATCGAGCGCAATCTCGTGGCCGAGACGCGCTTCGCCACCGTCCTGCTCCAGCAGCACACGACGGACGGCAGCCCGGCTGCCCTGGATGCCGAGGCGGACCTGATTGGGAAGCTGACGCCAGCGCGAGTGACCCTGATCGCCGCCGATGGCCGGGTTGTCGGCGACTCGGCGGAGCCGCTCGGCGCGCTCGCGCGCCTGGACAATCATGGGGGCCGGCCGGAGATCCTGGCCGCGCGCGAGGGCCGGATTGGCATCCAACGCCGGCACAGCGAGACCGTGGGCGCCGATCTGCTCTACGTGGCGATGGGGCTCTCCCACCCGCACGTGGCCGTCGTCCGTCTCGCGCTCCCGCTCACCGACGTCGACGACCAGATCGCGGAAGTCCGCCGCAGTCTGCTGCTGGCGCTCGGCATCGCGCTGGGGTGCGCCCTTGGGCTCGCCTGGGCGTCGTCGCTCCTGCTGGCGCGCCGCGTCTACGCGATCGCGGACGTCGCACAGCGCTACGCGACAGGCGACTTCACGCAGCCCACCGGTGACTACGGCAACGATGAACTGGGGACCGTGGCGCGCGCGCTCGACACCACCGCGCGGGAACTGGGCGGACGCATGGCCGAACTCGAGCAGGACCGCGCCCGGATGGCGGCCATGCTCGCGGGCATGCAGGAGGGCGTACTCGTCGTCAATGCGCTCGGCCGGCTCCTGCTGCTCAACGATGCCGCCCGACGCCTGCTGCGCATCGAGGCCCTGGCGCCAGACCAGCACTACCTGGAGGTGCTGTCACCGCCGACCCTGGCGGCGGCGCTTGGCCGCGCGCTCGAGGGCCGAACGCCCGATGGCCTGGAGTTCTCGCCGGCCCACGAACTCAACCGGACCATCGTCGCGCGCGTCGCGCCGATCGGCAGCGCGGGGGCGCGGGGCGCGATCATGGTGCTGCACGACATCACCGACCTGCGGGAGGCCGACCGCATGCGCCGCGATTTCGTGGCGAACGTCTCGCACGAACTGCGCACGCCGCTGACGGCCATCCAGGGCTATGTCGAGGCGCTGCAGGACAACGACCCTCCAGGCCCACAGGACGCGCAACGATTCCTCGCCATCATCGCCCGCAACACCGCCCGCATGGAACGGCTCGTCCGCGACCTGCTGCGGCTCGCCAGTCTGGAGGCCGGCCAGGAGCCCGTCGAACGCTGCGATGTGGAGCTGAACACGCTCGTCTCGGACGTCGTGGCCGACCTGGCGCCCGCCATCGAGGCGAAGCGCCAGCGTATAGAGATCACCGTCGACCCGTCGGCCGCGACGATGTGCACCGATGCGGCGAAGCTCCACGACGCGCTGCGCAATCTGGTGGAGAACGCCGTGGCCTACGCGCCCGAAGGCACGCGCATCGACGTCCGCGCCGTGCGCAGCGGCGGGCGCACGCGCCTCAGCGTGGCCGACCAGGGCCCGGGCATCCCGGAGGCCGATCTCGGCCGGGTATTCGAGCGGTTCTATCGCGTCGACAAGGCCCGGTCGCGGGAGTCCGGAGGCACAGGGCTCGGACTGGCCATCGCGAAACGCCTGATCGGCATCCTCGGCGGCGACGTGTCGGCCGCCAACGGCCAGACCGGCGGCGCCGTTTTCACGATCAGCCTGCGCGGAGCGTGATTCCCGCCAGCATGGTGCGAGCCGCCTGCGGCGAGGGCTGAGCGCGTTCGCGCTTGCCGCCGCGCGCGGCATCGCCTACCCTAGTGCGCATGCAGGACGTGCTCGCCATCATCCTCGGGGGCGGCCGGGGAAACCGCCTGTTTCCGCTCACGCTCATGCGGTCCAAGCCCGCGGTGCCGATCGGCGGCAAGTACCGGCTGATCGACATTCCCATCAGCAACTGCCTGCACGCCGGGCTGCGCCGGATGTTCGTGCTGACGCAGTTCAACTCGGCATCGCTGAACCGGCATATTTCGTCCACGTACCGCATGGATCTCTTCTCGGGCGGCTTCGTGGACATCCTCGCCGCCGAGCAGACGCCCGACAATCCGAACTGGTTCCAGGGAACGGCGGATGCGGTCCGGCAGGCGGCCCGCCACTTCACCGGCTACCCGGCTGACTACTTCCTGATCCTCGCGGGCGACCACCTGTACCGAATGGACTTCTCCGAGCTGATCGACTCGCATATCGATCGCAACGCGGACATCACGATCGCGGCGCAGCCGGTCGCGGAGGAGTCGGCGCCGGAGATGGGCATCTTCCTGTTCGATCGGAACGGGCAGATCGTCGGCTTCGAAGAGAAGCCGAACGCGGAACGGCTGCAGCAGATCGGCCGCAGCATCCCGGCGGGATCGAGCTTCGGCGGCCACACGCCCGAGCGGCCGTTCGTCGCGTCGATGGGCATCTACGTGTTCTCCCGCGACGTCCTGCTCGAGATCCTGAACCAGCATGCCGCCACCGATTTCGGCCGCGAGATCATCCCGGCGGCTCTCGATACGCACCGGGTCAACGC
The DNA here is from genome assembly GCA_026393735.1 of Acidobacteriota bacterium. Taxonomy (GTDB): domain Bacteria; phylum Acidobacteriota; class Vicinamibacteria; order Vicinamibacterales; family JAKQTR01; genus JAKQTR01. The sequence goes on along the minus strand of JAPKZP010000673.1, from coordinate 503 downwards.
CTACCTCTACCGCGGCTACTGGGCGGACGTGGGCACGATCGATTCGTTCTACGACGCGAACATGATGCTGACGCGGGATCATCCGCCGTTCCGGTTCTATGACCCGGAGAAGCCGATCTTCACGCGGCCCCGCTTCCTCGCGGCGTCGCGCTTCATCGACAGCAAGGTCAGCTACTCGCTGGTGGCCGAGGGCTGCTACGTCAACCGGTGCACCATCGACACGTCGATCGTCGGGATTCGTACGCGCATCGACGAGCGCGCCACCGTCAGAGGCTGCGTCCTGCTCGGCGCGGACTACTACGACGCGGACGGCGACGAGGGCGGCGACCGGTCGGTGCCGCTCGGGATTGGCCAGGACTCGGTGCTTGACCGGGTGATCGTCGACAAGAACGCGCGCATCGGCCGCGGCGTGCGTCTGGTGAACGAGAAGCACGTGCAGGACGCCGACGGCGACAGCTACTACATCCGCAACGGCATCATCGTCGTGCCGAAGAACGCGGTCG
>JAPKZP010000689.1 GCA_026393735.1 Acidobacteriota bacterium | reverse complement strand
GGGCCCTCCCCACGTGCCGTCCGGTTTCTGCCACGCCAGGCCGTCCTGCTTTCCTGGTGAACTGATGATGTGCGGCGCTGTCTGGTACCTTGAACCAGTGCCGGGCGGGACAGGTCGCGGCCTTGACGTGCCTGGCCCCGCTCGATTGCGAGAGGAACCCCCATGCGAAACGACACCATCCCGCCGGAACCGCACGACGGGCCCGCCGAAGCCCAACGTGAATCGGCCGAGGTCGCCAGAAGCGAGGCGGAGGAGTTCAGGCAACTGGCCGAGGAGGCGCGCCAGATCCGCGACCAGCATCGTGAAGCGCTCGATGCAGTCCGGGGAGAGCGGGAGCGAATGCGGGAAGTCGGAGAGGCGGCGCGGATTGCCGCTGAGGGGGCACGAACCGCGGCCGAATCGGCCCGTCACGCGGCCATGGAGGCGGTACACGCCACCACGGAATCCCTGCAGGCGACGCTCGAGGGCATGCGAATCATGGAGGAGATGCGGCGGACTCTTCGTGACATTCGGGACGTGAACAAGCTCGACTCCAATTAGCGTTCCGATCCGGGAGTTCGTTGAGCCTCAGTTCGGCGCGAGTCGTGGACAATCAGTCTGCGCCGCGCGACCCTGCTCGAGAAGAAACCCGTTCTAGGTAGCGCTCGCGGGTGTAGCATCGCACTGAGCTCGGTCGGCCAACACCGAAGTCCCGGCTCGGAGCACTCTATGAGCGCACACAAAGGGCCGGTGAACCCCCCGAAACCACCACCGTTCGACTTCGAGGCGTTTCTCGATACGGGTGGTGTCGCCAAGAACGTCGTCAAGTACCGACGCGGAGAGGCCATCTACTCGCGGGGTGAACCGTGCGACAGGGTGTTCTACATTCAGAGTGGAGGCGCGAAGATCAGTGTCCTCTCGCACGCGGGCAAGGAATCGATTGTGACGACGTTAGCCCCCGGCGCTTTCTTTGGGGAGGCGGCCTTGGCGGGCCAGCCGGTCCACTTGGCGACCGCCATCGCGACGAGTGCGAGTGCCGTCCTCGTCGTTGAGAAGGCGCAGATGGTCCGATTGCTGCACAGCCGATACGCGCTCCTGGATCGGTTCCTCATCTACGTCTTGGCTCGCAACTTCCGTGTCGAAGCCGATCTCGTGAAACAGGTGTTCACGGCCACCGAAAGACGTCTGGCCCGCGCCCTGCTCTTCCTGGCCCGCTACGGCAAGCAGGTCGTCCACCCGCATCGCGTGCTGCCAAAGGTCTCGCAAGAGATGCTCGCGGAAATGGTCGGTACGACCCGCCCACGGCTGAACGTCTTGATGAAGAAGTTCAAGAAGCTTGGGTACATCGACGACAACGGCGGCCTCAAGATCAACGAGGCCGTGCTGACCATCGTCCTGCACGATTGACTCGACGTCTGGCCTCGCACGGAGGTCGTGCTAGACCGAAGCGGTGACAGGGCCTGCCCAGCCGTAGCTCACGCCGGCTGGAGTTTTGAAAGCTCGAAAACTGAACTTTGTGTAAGTGCCAGCGGCCGTGGGTATTGGCCCGGTCTGCTCCGCATCCACCACCTCTCAGCCTGAAGGAACCGGTCTCCAGTGCCAGCGTGACGAGCGGGCGGTCACCGAGCCCTGGCCTTGATACGTGCTAAGCTCGAACAAACATGACAAGTGCGTTCGCCCTGCTGTTTCTGATGGCCGGACGAACTCGGTTAGCGCACTGGGGCTGTCACGGCCTTCTGTGCCTGCTCGACCCTCACTCGCAGACGATCTCGGGAGAAACATTCCGATGAGAAGGACCGCGATCACACTCTTGCTGACGAACCTGTGCCTGCTCGCGCCCGCGTTTATCGTGAACGCTCAGAGTCCGCCGTCGCCGCCGGAGCCAACAGCAACGGGCCCCCTGCAGGAGTTGTCGAGACATGAAGATGGCAACGCGACGGTCCTTCGATGGGACTGGCTCATCGGGACAACGTGGTATGTGCCCGCTGCAAATCCCCTGGGATTCCTCCTCCTCGACGCCCAGACCGTTGTTCCCGTGCTGGACCAGACGGTCTACCACATCACCGACTATCGGCAGGGCTTCTTCTGGGGCAAGCTCGTGAAGAAAACCACCGGTTCCCCGCCGAGTTGCCTCTCGATGATTGGGTCGGTGACGCCGGAAGGCTGGATTCAGATGTCGCTGGTCTCTCAGGCCAAGGGTACCGACGCAGCCCCGAGCCGCGGAACGGGCATCATGACGTTTAGGGGCGGCGAATGGACGATGGTGTGGCAGGGAGCTTCCGGGCCTGATGCCGCGACCCAGTACAGCCACTGGGCCTACATGACCCAGACGCGACCGGGCCTCCCCAGTTGGGAAGACCTGCCGTTCGTGAACGTGTCTGTTCCCGACTTCATGGCTCAGTGTCCTGGGAGTGGGCCCAAGCTGGTCGAAACCGGCAGACGGTGATGAGAGCCGCCACTGCGATGAGGCGCGACGCGGCGCGGAAATTCTCGCGGGTTCCCTGCAAAGCGACCTTGCGCCGGCCGAGCAGACTCCCGCCCACGACGAGACTCAGACCGAGGCTAAGTCTTTGCTTTCCTGATTGTTAGTGAGT
>JAPKZP010000526.1 GCA_026393735.1 Acidobacteriota bacterium | reverse complement strand
GTCTCGCCACGTCCCATGAAGTTCGCCGTCTGGAACGTCAGCTGGCCGAAGAAGCCTTCGTACTGGGACACGCCCGCGCCGAACGTCAGCTGGTTGCGGTTCTGCTCCTCCAGCTTCAGCTTGAGATCCACCTTGTTGTCGGCGCCCGGCGTCTTGTCGATCGTGACGTCCTTGTTGCCCTCGAGCGCCTTGAAATAGCCCAGCTGGTTCAGCCGCTTGATGCTGTACTTCAGCGCCTCGGTGTTGAACACGCCGCCCTCGAAAAGCCGGATCTCGCGACGTATGACGTTGTCCCGCGTCGTGTTGTTGCCCGTGAAGCTGATGCGGTTGATGAAGTACTGCTTCCCTTCCTGCATCCGCATCGTCACGTCCACGACGGGCGGCCCGGGCGCCTTCGGCGCCAGCGCGGCCTGCTCGTCGGTCGGCATGTCGCGCGGCTTGACGTCGGGGTAGGCCGTGAACTCGAAGTAGCCGAGCGATCCGTACACTTCCCGGGCCTTCTCGAGCGCTTTCCGGATCTTCTTGTCGCTGTAGTACTCGCCGGTCTTCGACTTGAACAGCTCCTTCAGGCCTTCGGTCTTGACGATCGTGTTGCCGTCGAACGTGAAGTCGCCGACGCGGTAGCGTTCGCCTTCCGTCACCGGAATCCGCAGCTCGATAAAGCGCGTCTTCCTGTCGGAGGAATCCTCGACGTACTTCAGGTCCGGCTGGCCGACGCGGGCCATCACGTAGCCCTTGTTGCGGTAGAACTCGACGACCTTGTCGGCGTCTTCCTCGAACTTCGTGGCCTGGTACGTGCCGCGGCTCGTGAGCCACGACAGCCACCACTGCGGCCGGTTCGCCTTCATCTGGCGGACCAGCGCTCCGTCCGACGCCGCCTTGTTGCCCAGGAAGTCGATCGAGCGGATCTTGACCTTCGGGCCCTCGTCCAGGTTGAACGTCAGGTTGACCGTCTTGGGGCCGCCCGCCACTTCGGCGATGGTGTGCGTGACCTTCGCGAACTCGTAGCCCTTCTCGGCGAACATTCCGCGGACGATGCCCTCAACGCGGCGGATGAGGCCGGGATCGATGAACGAATCCAGGCGGATGGTCACGCCCTCTTCGCGGAGCTTCTCTTCGATCTTCGACTGCTCGATCTTCTTCGACCCGGAATAGTCGACGATCTTGACGCGCTGCCGCTCTTCCATGTTGAAGATGACGTGCTTGCCGTTCACGCCGTTGTCGTACGGCGCGTCCTTCACCTCGACCCAGAGATTGTCCAGGAAGTTCGTGTTCCAGAGGCGCTTGAAGTCCTCGAGGACGGTCTTCTCGTCGTAGGGCGCCCAGACGCCGTCGCTCGACCGGCTCGGGCGGCTCTGGATGTAGTACTGATAGGTTTGCGGGTCGATGACCGACACGTTGCCCTGGGTCGGAAACCGCAGTTCGATGTACCGGAGCAGCGGCGGTGAGTCTGCGGGCGGAAGCCTGACGGGGGCCTGGGCCGCCACAGCCGACGGCGGCTGCGATGGCACCTGCGGTCCCGGCGCCCCGAAGACCGCAGCGGGAGCGGCCGCCAGGACCGTCGCCGTCACGCCACCCACGAGGATTGTCCGAATCGACATCGTGTCCGTAATTTCCGCCAGCTCAGGGACCGACAGATTTCAGGCCCAAAACCGACACATCCGGCGCCGCAGCCGGCCGCCGCCCCGCACCTGAAGGGCGCGTCAGCCCATCGCGATCATCCTAGTCTACAAGGTTTTGGACGTTTCAGGCCAGTGCACGGCCGGGTTCGGCCGTCCCGGCCGGCCGGTACCGCAGCGTGTCCCCGTCCAGATACACCTCGACGTCGCCTCCCCGGAGCTGTCCACGAATCAATTCCTCCGACAGCGGGTCCTCGACGTACCGCTGGATGGCCCGGCGCAGCGGGCGCGCGCCGTACGAACGGTCCCGGCAGGTCACGTTGATGATCCAGTCCAGCACGTCCACCGACAGGCTGACCCGCATGCGGCGGTCCACCAGGTTCGCGTTCAACTGGTCGACCAGCAGCCGCAGGATCTGGCGCAGGTCGTCGTCGCCGAGCGCGTCGAACACGATGATTTCGTCGATGCGGTTGATGAGCTCCGGGTTGAACGTCCGGCGCACCTCGCTGAGCACCATGTCGGAGACGCTGCGAGCCACCTCGCGCGCATCGGTGGACTGGAAACCCATCGACGCCTTCTTCTGGATGAAGCGGGCGCCGATGTTCGACGTCAGGATGATGATGGCGTTCTTGAAACTCACCCGGTTCCCGAGGCCGTCCGTCAGGTGGCCGTCCTCGAACACCTGCAGCAGGATGTTGAACAGGTCCGGGTGCGCCTTCTCGATCTCGTCCAGCAGCACCACCGAGTACGGGTTGCGCTTGATCCGCTCCGTGAGCTGGCCCCCCTCGTCGTGGCCGACGTAGCCCGGGGGCGACCCGATGAGCTTGGAGACCGCGTGCTTCTCCATGTATTCCGACATGTCGAACCGCACCAGTGCGCTGTCGCTCCCGAACAGGAACCCCGCCAGCGCCCGCGCCAGCTCGGTCTTGCCGACGCCCGTGGGCCCGAGAAACACGAAGCTGCCGACCGGGCGGCTGGGGCTTTTCAGGCCGGCCCGCGAGCGGCGGATCGCGCGCGACAGCGCCGAGATCGCCTTGTCCTGGCTGATGACACGCGTGTGGAGCTCGTCCTCCATGCGCAGCAGCTTGTCGCCCTCGTCCTGGGTGACCGACGCCAGCGGGATGCCGGTCCACTTGGACACCACCTCGTCGATCTCCTGCTTGCCGACGACGATGCGGCCGCCCGACCCGCCCGGCGCGCGCTCGGCAACGGCCGTGGCGCCCTCGCGGGCGCCCGCCTCCTGTTCCCGGTAGTGCCGGGGCTGCTCGTAGTCGCGGAACGCGGCAGCCGCAGCCACCGGCTCGGCGGCGACGCGCGGGTCGCGCGCGGCCTGCCCGCGTGCGCTCGCCAGGCCGGCGTCGCGCAGCTTGGCGCGGGCCCCGGCCTCGTCGATGAGATCGATCGCCTTGTCCGGCAGGAAGCGGTCCGTGATGTACCGGCTCGACTGGTAGACCGCCGCCTCGATCGCCTCGCGGGTGTACTCCACCTCGTGGAACGACTCGTAGCGATCCTTGATGCCGATCAGGATGTCGATCGTCTGCCGCTCGTCGGGCGCGTTCACCTTGATCGCCTGGAAACGCCGCTCGAGCGAACGGTCTTTCTCGATGTACTTCCGGTACTCGGCGGGTGTCGTCGCGCCGATGCAGCGAATCTCGCCGCGCGACAAAGCGGGCTTGAGGATGTTCGCCGCGTCGAGCGAGCCCTCGGCGGACCCCGCGCCCACCAGCGTGTGGAGCTCGTCGATGAACACGATGATGTTCGTGTTCTCGGTCAGCTCCTTCATGATCGCCTTGAGCCGCTCCTCGAACTGGCCGCGGTACTTCGTGCCCGCCACCACGAGCGAGATGTCCAGGGCCAGGATGCGCTTGTCGGCGAGGAAGCGCGGCACGTCGCCCGCCACGATCCGCTGGGCGAGGCCTTCGACGATGGCCGTCTTGCCGACGCCGGGCTCGCCGATCAGCACCGCGTTGTTCTTGGTGCGCCGGCAGAGCACCTGCTGCACCCGCTCCACTTCCTCGTCGCGGCCGACCAGCGGGTCGAGCAGTCCCTTCGTGGCGGCGTCGGTCAGGTCGCGGCTGAACTCCGCGAGCAGCGGCGTCTCCTTCGGCCGAGGCGACGCGGTGCTCTTCTCATTGAGCAGCGATACCACGTCCTCACGGACCGTGGCGAGGCGCATCCCCTTCTCGATCAGGATGGCCGCGGCCAGCGAGCGCTCCTCGCGCAGGATGCCGAGCAGCAGGTGCTCGGTCCCGATGTACGTGTGCAGCAGTCGGTCGGCTTCCTCCGCCGCGCACTGCAGGACGCGCTTGGTCTCCGAGCTGAAGGGGATCTCGACCGAGGTCGATACCTTCTCGCGAAACACCGTCCGCCCCTCGATGTCCTTCCGAATCGAGTCGAGGACGACATTCGAGCGCGCGAAGATCCGGCTCGTCAGGCCCTTGCCTTCCCGGATGAGGCCCAGGAGCAGGTGCTCCGTCTCAAGCGACACTCTGCCAAGCTGGCTGGCCTCGTACCGGGCGAAAAAAAGGACCCGGCGGGCCCTCTCTGTGTACCGTTCGAACATGCGGCTACCCGCGGAAGTCTGACACCCCAGACGGTTGTGACGGCTCGCATTCGATTATAGCAGGAGGAGACGGTGTCAGGCCGGGGTGAGCCTTCCGTCGGCCAGCCGCAGGATCCGGTCACAGACCGAAGCCAGGTGGGCGTTGTGCGTCGCGATGACCGACGTCAGTCCGTGTTCACGGTGCATCTCGCGGAGCAGGCCGTGGAGGGCGTCCGCCGTCTGCTCGTCCAGATCGCCGGTCGGTTCGTCGGCCAGCAGGAGGGTCGGCCGGGTGACGAGCGCCCGGGCGATCGCGACACGCTGCTGCTCGCCGCCCGACATCATGCCGGGCCGATGGGTCAGCCGACCCGCCAGGCCGACGCGGCTCAACACCTGCCGGGCCCGCTCGCGGGCCTCGGCCGCCGCGACCCTGGCGATGCGCAGCGGCATGGCCGTGTTCTCGACAGCATCGAACTCCGGCAGCAGGTGGTGGAACTGGAACACGAACCCGACGTGCCGGTTCCGGAACCGCACGACGTCGGCGGCCGGCAGGCCGAGCAGCGCAACGTCGCCCATCGTGATGGCGCCGCGGTCGGGGCGGTCCAGGCCGCCCAGCACGTGCAACAGCGTGCTCTTGCCGACGCCGGACGCCCCGACGACCGCGACCATCTCGCCCGCGTCGACCGACAGGTCGAGCCCGCGCAGCACATGGAGGCGCTCCTGCCCCACGACGTAGCTCTTGTGCAGGTCGGTGGCGGTCAGGTACGGCATATCACTCGCGGTCCGGGAATCCGGGTTCGCGCTCCGGGTTCGGGCTTCGGGCGGCCACGGGGGGCCGCCCCTACGGTGTCAACGTCGATGTAGGGGCCGACCCCCGTGTCGGCCCGCGCTATCCGTAGCGAAGGGCTTCGGCCGGGTCCAGCTTCGCCGCCTGCCTCGACGGATAGATCGTGGCGACGAAGCAGATGAGCACCGCGCTCGCCATGACGATCGCGAGATCGCGCCCCTCGATGACGAAGGGCACGTACGCGATCTGGTAGACATCCATCGGCACGCGGATCACCTGGTAGCGATCGAGCAGCATCGCCAGCCCGTAGCCCGCCGACGAGCCGACCAGGGTGCCGACCAGCCCGATGACCAGACCCTGCAGCATGAAGATCCCCATGATGCTGCGCGCGGATGCGCCCATGGTCTTCAGGATGGCGATGTCCGGGCTCTTCTCCATCACGAGGAGGATGAGCGACGCCACGATGTTCAGCGCGGCCACCATCACGATGAGCCCGATCGTGATCGAGATCGCCATCTTCTCGAGCCACAACGCCGAGAAGAGCGCCCGGTTCAGCTCGGCCCACGTCTGCGTCAGGTAGTGCGCGCCGGGACGCGCGCTGATCGCGGCGGCCACCTCCGTCGCGCGGTAGATATCGTCGAGCCGGACCTCGACGACCTCGACGTCCGGGCGGTTCAGCAGCCGCTGCGCGAGCGGCAGCGAGACCAGTCCGTAGGCCGAGTCGTACTCGAAGAGCCCCAGCGCAAAACGCCCGACGACGCGCGCGCGCCGCGACCGCGGGTAGACCCCCATCGGCGTGAGCGTCCCCTCGGGTGTGAGGATCGTCACCTCGTCGCCGTCGAAGACCCCGAGCGTCTTCGCGAGATCGGCGCCGATCACGATCCCCGGCAGGTCGTTGCCGGGATCCGCGCCGAGCGTGGCGAGGCTGCCGCTCTTCATCGCGCGGCCCACGTCGGTCACCGAGGGCTCGAGCGCCGGGTCGATGCCCTTGAGCGTGATGAACGCCTCGCCCCGCCCCGTCGTGATGAGCGCCTTGCCGATGACCGCCGGCGCCGCGCCCGTCACGTGCGGCATCGTGCGCAGCGCTGCGGCCTCGGCCTTGTAGTCGAGGATGCCCCCCTGCTTCCACACGAAGATGTGCGCGGTGGCCCCGAGAATCCGGTTGCGCAGCTCCTGCTGCAGGCCCGTCATGAGCGCGAGAGCCAGGATGAGCGCCATGACGCCCACGGTGACGCCCAGCGTCGACACCAGCGAGATGATCGAGATGAACGCCTGCTTGCGCCGGGCGAACAGGTACCGCAGGGCGATCTGGACTTCGTAGGACGGCGTCACGTCACTCGGCCTGGGGACGCATCAACGGGAACAGGATGACGTCGCGGATCGACGGGCTGCCCGTCAGGAGCATGACGAGGCGATCGATGCCGATGCCTTCCCCGCCCGTGGGCGGCATCCCGTACTCGAGGGCGCGGATGTAGTCCTCGTCCATCGCGTGCGCCTCCTCGTCGCCGCGCTCACGATCCGCCAGCTGGGCCTCGAAGCGCCGGCGCTGCTCGGCCGGATCGTTCAACTCGCTGAACGCGTTGGCCACCTCGAAGCGCCCGATGTAGAGCTCGAAGCGCTCGACGGTGTCGGGATCGTCGGGCCGTTGCTTCGACAGCGGCGACACTTCGGTCGGAAAATCGTAGACGAAGGTCGGCTGCGCCAGGGACGCCTCGCAGAGCGCTTCGAAGATCTGCGTGGCAATCTTGCCCGCCCCCGCCGACGGCGCCAGAGCTGGCGGGAGGCGGCCTCGCGCGCGGCCTCGCGCAGCGAGACGCGGCGGTACGGCGCCGACAATCGGATGTCCTCCCCGCCGAACACGCAGGTGTCCTGGCCAGTCGCCTCGCGCGCCACCGCCGAAATGAGTTCCTCGGTCAGGTCCATCAGGTCGCGGTAGTCGGCGTACGCCTGGTAGAACTCGAGCATCGTGAACTCGGGGTTGTGCTGGGTGGAGATGCCCTCGTTGCGGAAGTTCCGGTTGATCTCGTACACGCGCTCGATGCCCCCGACCGTGAGCCGCTTGAGGTAGAGCTCGGGCGCGATGCGCATGTAGAGCTTCATGTCGAGGGCGTTGTGGTGCGTGACGAACGGCCGCGCCAGCGCCCCGCCCGCGATCGGCTGCATCATCGGCGTCGCGACCTCGAGGAACTGCCGCGCGTCGAGGAAACGCCGGACCCCGGCCAGCACCTTGCTGCGCACCTCGAACACGCGCCGCGA
>JAPKZP010000239.1 GCA_026393735.1 Acidobacteriota bacterium | reverse complement strand
TCGAGTTCGCCGAGCGCGGCGGCACCGTGCTCGTGCAATACAACAAGATGGAGTTCAACCAGGCGCAGTACGGGCCCTACCCGGCGCGCGTCGGCGGAGGGCGCGTGACCGACGAGAACGCGCCGGTCACCGTGCTGGTGCCGGACCACCCGGTGTTCACGTTCCCGAACACGGTCGACGGCCGGACATGGGCGGGCTGGGTGCAGGAGCGGGGCCTGTACTTCCTCGGTGAGAAGGACCCGAAGTACGTGGATCTCGTCTCGCTGGAGGACTCCTTCCCGTACAACAAGGGCGTGAAGACCGGCGCGCTCGTCGAGGCGCGCGTCGGACAGGGCCGCTGGCTCTACATCGGTCTCGGTTTGTGGCGGCAGGTACCCGCGGCGACCGACGGCGCCTATCAGTTGCTCGCCAACCTGATCAGCCTGCCGAAGGCGCCAGCGCGGCCGCCGGCTCCTGTCCGGTGACGAAACAGCAACGGGCGGGAGGACCGTGTCCTCCCGCCCGTGATGTTGTCAGCCGCTGTCGATCGCGCGACCTAGAAGCGGACGCGGAACCCGAGCTGAAACTTCCGCTGCTCGTAACCCGTCGGGTTGGGGAACTGGTACGGATCCGTCGGGATCGCGGCCGCCGGATTGCCCGCCGCATCGACCGTGGTCGACGTCGAGATGCCGGACAACTGCTCGATATTGAACAGGTTCTTCAGCTCCATGATGATCTCGCCGCGCACCGAGCCGTGGATCGGGATCCACCGCGTGTAGCGCAGGTCCACGTTCCTGCGGGTCGGCAGGTACATCGAGCTGCGGGCCACGTTCAGCGGACGGTCTCCGCTGATGCCGTCACCGTTGAGGTCGCGGTTCGAGGAGATGTTCGTCGGCAGGCCGCTGTTGAACTGCAGCAGCACGCCGATCTGGTTCCCCGTGAGCAACCCGCGGACGAAGGCGTTGTCGGACGAGCTCTTCGTCTCGTAGACGATGTTGCCCGTGAAGTTGTGGCGCATGTCGAGCGGGTTCGGGCCCTTGTCCCGGTCGAGGTTGACCGGGTCCGAGCGCCCGGCCTCGGACTGCACGGTCAACTGAGTCAGCATCGGGGCGTTGTCGAGCCCCTTGCCGAGGGAGTACTGGACGTTGAACGTCAAGCCCTGTGCGAAGCGCTTGGTGAGCTGCAGCGTCAGCGCCTTGAACGTCGACTCGCCGATCGACTGCACTTCGTTGATGTGGTTGAAGCGCGTGTCGGCGCGCGTCGCCGAGGTGATCGCCGTGCTGTAGATCCCGCGGCCGTCGCCCAGCGAGCCGATGGGGTTGATCAGGTTCACGTCGGTCACGAGCGGCAGGCTGTTGCCCTTGGCATACATGAAGTTCGCCGAGAAGGTCATATCACGACGGAACGCGTGCTCCACCTGGACGTTGCTCTGCCACGTGTGGGCCACCACGAAGTTCGGGTCGACGGCCCACGGCGACTGCACCGCCAGCGTGCCTGAGCTGACGCCGCTCGGGAACGCCGGGGCGCCAGCCCCGGTCGGGCTGTAGGTGTAGATCGGCGCCTTCGGGGAGCCCGACAGCTGCAGGGCCTGCTCGTACCCGCCGAGGATCGCCTGGTCGTACATGACGCCGGTGCTCGCCCGGACGACCGTGGACGGGTTCAGCGTCCACGCGAACCCCACGCGCGGGGCGAGGTTGTTCTTGTCCAGGTTGAACGACTGCGTCTGCGCCAGCGGCGCGCCCGCGAGGCCGCTCGGGTACTTGTAGTAGTCGTAGCGGAGGCCGTAGAGCATCTTGAGAGACGAGGCGATCTGCCAGTCGTCCTGGACGAAGAGGCTCAGGACGTTCGTGGACATGTTGAATCCCCGGTCGCCCGTCAACTGCGTCATCGTCGAGTAACTGAACGGCGTGAGGCCAGACTTGGCGGCGTTGTAGGCATCGACGGACGGGAACGTGTACACGAACTGCGGTGCTGCCGTGCGCTCGTCGTAGATGTTCTGCCAGTCAAAACCCGTCTTGTAGCTGTGCTTGCCGCGGACGATGGTGAAGTTGTCGACGACTTGCCAGATGTTCTGCTTGAAGTCGAAGCCGGCGTTGCCCTGGCCGGTGGCCGCCCACGGACCGCCGAATGAAATCACGCCGGTGACCGTGATGGCCGGCCCGGTGCCGGAGTCCGAGTTCGCCACCGACTGCTGGTGGCGGTGCGCGTACTGCACGCGCAATTCGTTCAGCAGGTTCGAGCCGAACGTCGAGATCACCTGCCCGGCGATCGAGTCCATCGCGTCCAGGAAGTCGGTGGCCCGATCCAGCGTCGAGGTGCCGCCGCCGCTGTTGTACGGCGCGTCGTTCTTGAACTGCACCCAGCGGAGGGTCATGCGGTTGCCGGCGTTCAGCTGGTAGTCGCCCTTGGCGATGATGAACTTGGCCGTCTGCACGTTCGGCGCGGCGGCCGGCTGCGGCTTCTGGCCGACCGAGGCCACGATGGCCGGGCTGACGGTGATAAGGCTGTTCGCCGACAGGTCGCGCCGCGTGCGCTCGGCACCCGCGTAGAAGAAGAGCTTGTTCTTGAGAATCGGGCCGCCCACGTTGCCCGTGTAGGTGTCGACCTTGGTCGCCGGCTTCGTCGAGCCTGCAGGCACGTCAGGACAGTCCGCGGCCTTCGTCGTGCTGCCGCAGCCGAAGAAGAACGGGAAGGCGCTGAACGAGTTGCGGCGGAACAGGTAGCTGCCCTGGCCCCGGAAGGTGTTGGTGCCGGACGGCGTGACGGCGTTGAAGACCATGCCCATCGTCTGGCCGAACTCGGGCGCGAACCCCGTCGTCACGACCTTCACTTCCTGGATCATGACCTCGGACATGGGCAGCAGGCGGAGACCCGCGCGGTCCTTCTCGGTGTTCGTGTTCCCGTCAATCTGGTAGTTGATGCGCATGGGCGCGCCGTTCGCCGCGAGACGCGGGACGCCGAACTCCACGTTCTCGATGCCGGTCACGCCGGGCTGCACCAGCGCGAAGTTGTACGGGTTGCGCGCGACGAGCGGCAGGCTGTGCACTTCCTGGTCGCTCATCGTGTGGCCGATGTCGATGCGCGCCAGTTCCAGCGCGGGCCGGTCCTCGGCGTTGACCGTCACCG
>JAPKZP010000433.1 GCA_026393735.1 Acidobacteriota bacterium | reverse complement strand
GCCTCGCAGGGTTTCCAGAAACGTCACATAGTCTACGGCATCCTCGAACAGCACGAGTCCCTCGACGGCTCGGTTCAGTACGTGAAACAAGAGTCCGCCCGTCGTCCGTGATGGTCGTCTTGGCATGTGAATCCTCCGCACCTGCGCCATGGCTGCAAGATACCGACCCAACCCGCGAGAAGGCACAACCGAGCTTCTTCCGGGCGGTCTATGCGACGTGGCTTCCGGTGGGGCAGAAGGATGGCAAGACTCGCCACTCGAGATGCTCAGAAAGCTAGCAACAAATGCCAGGCTCCGGTTCGAACCCCACCCGGAGGCGGGGCCGAGGCCCCGACGTGATTACAGTTATGTGTGACGGGAGAGGCCAGTTGCGAAAAGCGTCCCGACCCCTTGTGTTGCGCTGGGATCGTAAGGCAGCGGAACGTGCCTGGGCGCCGGGCGGCGCGGTCGGGCGTCAGGCCAGTCAGGCCAGTCGCGCCATCAGGCCAGTCGCGGCATCAGGTCAGTCGCGCCATCAGACCAGTCAGGCCAGCTGTCGGGCGCGCAGGCGGATCACGAGGGCGATCTGCACGAGAGCGCCGATCGTGACGACCCGCGACATCATGAACACGCGGTAGGGCTCGCGGCCCATCACGTCCCAGATCGTCAGGCCGCCGAGCGCGAGGCAGGCGAGGAGAACAGCCTGCACGGGCCATCCGAACCTGTCCAGCCGGTCGAGCAGCAGCAGCACGGCCGGGGTGGAGATCAGCAGCACGTAGTCCCACCCCTGCGGCGAGAGCAGGGGGATGACGAAGAGCAGGAGCGCGATGTCGAGGTACATCGCGTCGCCACGGTCTCTGCCACGCGCAATCGCCAGGGCGCAGCAGGTCAGGAGTCCCAAGGCGGTGGCAGCCGCCAGCCAGCCCGCGAGCGGCCCGACGCCGAGCCACGCCGCGAACATGCCGGCGATCGACACGTTGTCCTGCCCCGCGAGGTTCGGGGCAGTGGACGTGGTCACCGTCTCCCACCAGTCCCGCACGAGCGCGATGTTGCCGGCCATACCGTATCGGACGGCGGGCAGCAGCAGCGCCGCCGCCATCACGACACCGAACCCGGCCACGCCTCGCACGCGCCGCTTCCACACGAGCCGCCCGTCATGCGCGTGCGGCGTCGCACCGCCCTTCGGCGAACTCAGGGCGAACGCTGACGGACGTGCACCACGGGCAGCCAGGTACGGCAGGAACAGGATCGCGTACGGCTTCACGATCGTGGCCGCGGCGAAGAGCGCGCCCGCTGCGGCATCACGCCCCGCGCGAAGCTCTGCCAGCGCCAGCAGGGCAAGCACCGCCAGCAGCACGTTGCTCTGGCCCAGGCCCACCTCGCGCACGTAGTACTTGCCGAGCGCCAGGACGAGGACGACCACGAGAAACACGGTTGACCGCCGCCGGTCTGGCAGCAGCACCAGCGACCGGTTGACGAGCAGGACGACCAGCGCGACGGACAGGCCGAACCAGATGGCCCGCGCGGCCACGGGCGGCAGCGCAGCCAACGGCGCGACGACGAATGCGAACGCCGGCAGGTACTTGAACTGCCAGTGTCCATCCTCGACGCGGTACAGCGACTCACCGGCGAGGACGCGCCCGCCCGCGACGCGGTACACCTCGAAGTCGTACATCTCGCGTTGCGATCGCGACTGGAACGCCACGATC
>JAPKZP010000814.1 GCA_026393735.1 Acidobacteriota bacterium | reverse complement strand
AGCGACCCCGCGTGGTTCGTCGCATCTTCGCCGGGTTCAACGGAGAACGTGCGCTATTGCACCCTCACGTGGTCAGGCGGTGTGCCGACGCTCTCCAGCGTGTCCGAGGTGCCGACACCCGCGTACGCAGCTCCTCTCGACGCGCCGGCTAGCGGGTCCGCGGTTCCGATCGACGTCGGCACGGACCGCCTGCTGCAGGCGGTGGTCCGCGGCGGCAAGCTCTGGACGACGCGCAACGTCGGCGTCAACAGCACCGGCGGATCGGCAGCGGCCGACCGCACCGGATGCGAGTGGATCGAGCTGAGCCTCAGCGGCGACGTTGCCGCCCTCTCCCAGTCAGGCCGAGTGTATGATCCGGCCTCGACAGACCCGCGCTTCTACTACTACCCTTCGCTGGCAGTCAACGGTCTGGGCAGCGTGGTGATGGGCTTCTCAGGCTCGAAGTCGTCGGAGTTCGCCGGAGCCTTCACATGTGGTCGCCTCGCCGGCGATCCCGCGGGCGCCATTGGTGCGATCAGCGTGGTGAAGTCCGGCGAAGCGGAGTACCTCCGCACGGACGGTGAAGGACACAACCGCTGGGGCAACTACAGCGCGACGACGGTCGATCCCGCTGATGACCTCACCGTTTGGACGATTCAGGAGTATGCGCGCAGCGACGGAGACCTGTGGAGTACGTGGATCTTGCCGTTGAAGTCGCCCGCGCCCACGCTCAACACACCGGCCCCGCCGGCCACGGCCGCTGTGGACGCGACCGGTGTGTCCGTGCCACTGACCGGCACCGGTCTGTTCGACCCCGGCCCTGGGTTCCCGAACCGCTTCCAGGCATCGATCTCCGGTGATGGCATCAGCAACCTCGTAGCCACCGTTAACGGTCCTGACAGCCTGACGCTCACGTTCGACGTATCGGCGTCGGCGACGCTAGGCCTGCGCGACGTGACCATCACGAACCCGGACGGGCAGACCGCCGACGCAGTCAGCGCCATCAACGTCTCGCACCCGACCACCATCACGGTGCCCTCGGCGGAGGGTGGCGTCAACCACAGCGTGGACATCACCGCCACGCTGGTCCAATCCACGGGCTCGGTGCCGCTCAGCGGCCAAACGCTGCGGTTCAAGCTCGACGGGTCGACGCTCGGAACCGCGACGACGAACGCCAGCGGAACGGCGACCTACGCGTACACCATCCCCGACACGGTCGCGAGCGGCGCCCACGCGATCACGGTCGAGTTCGACGGCGACGCTTCGAACGCCGCGGCGTCGGGCGCCGGAACCCTGACGATCGACAAGGCGGTCGTCGCGTTCAGCCTCTACGCCGTGATCGGAGCGCATGGCGACACCGTGACGCTAAAGTCCCTGTTCGCAGGTGGCGGCAAGGCGATCGTCGGCCGCTCCGTCGAGTTCTCCGTCGACGGCACCCCGGTGGGCACGGCGATCTCGGACGCGAGCGGCGTGTCGCTCTCCTACACCATCCCGTCAGACATGACGTACGGCCTGCATGACGTGACGGTCTCTTTTGCGGGCGACAGCGCCTACACATCGGGCAGCCGCACGTCGTCGGTTCTCAACTGCAAGCCGAAGGTCCTCTTCAGCCTCTATGCGGTTACTGGCGGCCAGGGTGCCGCGGTCACGCTCAAGACCCTCGTCTACGGCGCTGGGGTCCCGGTCTCGGGGCTTGCCATCCAGTTCGCGGTCGACGGCACCTCGGCTGGTTCCGCCGTGTCAACTTCAAGCGGGGCCGCGCGCGCCTACACGATCCCGTCCTCGATGACGCCCGGAAAGCACGACGT
>JAPKZP010000626.1 GCA_026393735.1 Acidobacteriota bacterium | reverse complement strand
CTTCATCATGTCCCGGATGACCGACCGCGCCGAACCGCGGGCCGGGACACTGACTTCCATGCCCTCCGCGCCCAGTTC
Source organism: Acidobacteriota bacterium (assembly GCA_026393735.1). GTDB lineage: Bacteria > Acidobacteriota > Vicinamibacteria > Vicinamibacterales > JAKQTR01 > JAKQTR01. Next base: position 1,885 of record JAPKZP010000626.1, on the reverse strand, counting down.
CTCCACATCCACGACGTCATCGTCATCCTGCACGTCGAGCCGATCCTTGATGGCCTGAATGGACGCCATCCCGCGCAGCACCTTGAACGGCACCTTGACGACCTTCTGGGATTCCGGCAGCAGCACCGCCTTGTGGATGACGTCGCCGGGCGTCTCGAGGGTGCCGGCAAAGGCGCTGCCCAGCATGATCGTGTCGCCGCCGAAGAGCAGCGCCTCGGTAATGCCGCCGTCCCGGCGCACGCCGCCATCGGCGATGAGCGGAACCGCCCCGCCGACGGCCATCCGGCACTCCACGAGCGCCTGCAACTGCGGCACGCCGAACGAGGTCGTCAGCCGGGTCGTGCAGCCGCCGCCCGGACCGATGCCCACCTTGATCGCGTCCACGCCGAGGTCGGCGAGGAAGCGGGCACCATCGGCCGTCGCCACGTTGCCGGCGACCAGTTCGACCCCGTCGAACCTGCGGCGGAACGCCTCGACCGCCTGCTTCATCACGATCGAGTGTCCGTGCGCGATGTCGATCACGATCACGTCGACGCCGGTCTTGATGAGTTCAGCCGCCCGCTCCAGGTAGTCGCCCTTGGCGCCGATGGCCGCACCGACGCGCAGCCGGCCGTGTTCGTCGCGCGTCGCGAACGGCATCCGCTTCTGGTGGACGAGGTCTTTCGCCGTGATGAGCCCGATGAGCCGCCCGGCCCTGTCGACGAGCGGCAGTTTCTTGACCTTGCGCCGCACCATCAACCGCTCGGCCGCCGCCGCGGGGAGCGTCCCGCGGTGGACCACGAGGTGCTCCAGCGGGGTCATCCGGTCGGCCACCGTCAGGCGGCGCGCGCCGGGTTTGCCGTCGACGAAACGCACATCGCGCTCGGTGAGGAGCCCCCGCAGCCGGCGCTGGCCGTCGACCACCACGAGCGTCCCGATTCCGCGGCGCGCCATGACGGCCGTGGCGTCGGCCAGCAGCGTCTCCGGACCGATCGTCCAGGGGTCGGCGATCACCAGGTGCTGGGTGCGCTTGACGGTTTCGACCTCCCGAACCTGCGGCTCGATGTCGCCCGGCCTGAAGCCGCGGTCGATGATGCCGAGGCCACCTTCCTCTGCCTGCACGATGGCCATCGGCGCGCGAGTCACGGTGTCCATGTTCGCCGACACGACCGGCCGCCTGAGGGTGAGGTGGCGCGAGAATCGGCACGACAGGTCGATCGTGTCCGGGTCGCGCCGCTCAAGCACGCTGAACTGCGGCGCGAGCAGGAAATCGTCAAAGGTGCAGCCGTGCACCGCGGCGAGCAGTTCACGCCACGCCCGGCTGCCGCGCCCGACCACCGCCCGTGAGGTCTTCGCCACGTTGCTTCCTCCTGCCGGCCGCCATCGCGCGCCGCGCGTGCGGCGCCACGGGACGCATTGTACGACGGTCTGCAGACAACCGGCGTTCTCACGCGCCCCAGATCTTTCCTCGCAGCCGGATCGATTTTTTGTATGATGCAAGCGTGAGCATTCCAGCGAATCGATTGAATCGCACCTGGCGCGTCGGCGACCCGTGGAGCATCGCCGAAGCGTCGGAGTTGTACGAAATCGCCCGATGGGGCCAGGGCTACTTCTCGGTCGGCGAGGACGGCAGCGTGCACGTCCACCCGACGAAGGAGCCGCAGCGGTTCATCAACCTGAAGGACCTGACGGACAACCTGATCCTGCGCGGGATCGACGTGCCGGTCCTGATTCGCTTCAGCGACATCCTGCGCCACCGCCTCAAGGACATCAACGACGCGTTCCAGGGCGCCATTGCGCAGCACGGCTACCAGGGCCGGTACGTGTGCGTCTACCCGATCAAGGTCAACCAGCAGCGGCGCGTCGTCGAGGAGGTGCTGAACTACGGCCGCGAGTTCGGCTTCGG
>JAPKZP010000695.1 GCA_026393735.1 Acidobacteriota bacterium | reverse complement strand
GGCGTCGGTTCCCATTAACAACCGAGAGGCGGAATCGTAGTTCGGCACGTAGAGCAGCAGTATCCCGCCTGGCCCGAGAAGGCGAAGGCACGCATCGACAACGGCTCCAGGGTGCGGGAGATGTTCAAGTACGTCGAAGAGCGAGACCGCCTGAAAGCTCCCGGGCTGGAACGGTTCGTCTTCGAGGGCGGCCACGTGGAGGTCGAGCCCCCGCTGCCGGCCAAATTCAATGGCAGACGGGTTCAGGTCGATGCCGGTGGCGCGCCATCCTGCCGCGGCAGCCGCCTCCACGACGAATCCGGTCGAACAGCCGACGTCCAGGTACCGCACAGGCTCCCGAAGCTCCGGCATGAACTTCTGCATGATGGCCACCCGTTCGCGGCCAAATCGTTCCACGCGGTAGACGTGGCTTTCTTCCCCGAGGTCCCGCATGATCGCCTGGTAGTCCGCCGATCCGTACACCTTTCGGTAATGCTGTTCATCGAACACGGGGTTGACGTAGACCAGGTTGCACCGCGCGCACCTGACGATGGACATGTAGTCCTTGGAGGACTCCGGGAGGGACTTTGTGCCGCCACACGTGGGACACGGGCGTTCGACGAGCAATTCCGGCGGGATCCGGCCGTGCGCCGCCACGAGGGCGTCAATGCTGTGCGTGCGCTTCTGCATGAGCGCCCGGTACGAGTCTTTCGGCCTCAGGCGCTGCAGGTCCACCGGCTCGTAGTCGCCAATCGGACGGTAAGGTATCTGCATGGGTCAGGACAGGGAACGTCAGTCAGTTGAAGCGCGGCAGCTCTTAACGGTGGAGTGAATACAGCAGGACGTCGGTTCCGAGCGAACCGTCGCTCGGCAAGTACGCCAGCGCCTCTGCCAGTTCGGCAACGGGACGGTGGCGGTCGCCGGAGGCGTGAGTCGACAGGTCCACGAAGTGCGTGAAGTGCGGCGTCACGAGGGAAATCAGCTCCGGCAGGCTGGACTCGGCGAAGGCAAGCAGATGCGGATCGACCTCGAGTTGCCAGGCTGCGCGCCGGAACGCCAGCAGTCCTTCTGCCCCTTGGACCACCCCCGACTCCCACCCCTGGACGTCGACCTTGACGAAGCTGACGGCTTCGGCGTCGATGCCGTGCTGAGTCATCCAGGTGTCGAGCCGTCGAAGCGGCACCTCGACGAGTTCGAGATTCTCTTTTGAAGCGCCGGCATGGATCCGATGGCCGCCCACGTACTTCGAGCGCCGCAGGGTTGCCGTTGCGTCACGGGGTCCGATGGCGACATGGTCGGGCAACACGAATCCGCGCAGACCGTTGTCGATCACCGCGTGGACGAGGCACTCGAAGTTGTCAGCATCCGCCTCGGCGCCGTAGACGGCGCGAACGTCCCCGAGCAATACGCGCGGGAGGCTCGTGCGGCCGACATTCGCCCCAATGTCGAGCATGACGCCGCCAATGGCGACTTCACGCGATTGCAGGATGGCATGGTACGGAATGTCCTGGCGGGCCGCCCGCTCCAGGCGGTCGGGCTGACGGGCGTCGAGCGGCACCCAGAGGCGGAGGCCTCCGTTTGAAATCTCGGCGACGCCGGGCCTGGGCCACGGCGCGCCGATAGCGGCATCGTACGCGGGCGACGACGCCCGGAATGCCAACTCGCGGCGTTCGCCTTCCGCCTTCAGGCTTGGCGGCGGGAACGTGGCCCGGCGGTAGCCAGCCAGGTCCGCAAGTACGTGCGACGAAAAGAGCAGTCTCCGTAACCGGAGTTTCTCTGCCTGTTTGCCAGCCAGGCGTTCCCGAGAGATCGTCAGCCTGTTCTTGTCGGCCTCGTGCCGCTCTTCGAGCCGCTTGATGATGCGGTCCGCGCGCCGGCCACGCCCGAGTGCGCTCTTCAGCTCGGCTCGAGTCCCTTTCAACGCCTCGCTCAACTTGACCGTCCGAGCGTCGACGCTCGGACCCGCTGAAGAGGTCAGGAATTGACGAAGGCGAGAACGCACACTCACGTGTCAACCTCCCACGGGCTGCCTACTTCCGCCGTTTGGTGACGGCGCGGCGAAACCGCTTGCGTGCCTGTTCCAGGCTGCGGGCAACCGCCTTTCGGGCCCGGCCTCGCCAGCGAGCGCTGGAGAGCCTCGAGACTGTACCCGTCACAAGGGAGACCGAGAGCACCAGCACGCGCAGCGGCCCGCTCCACCAGGGTGCCCGCCCGGGCGAGCGGCGCCCCTCTGCAGCAAGGCCGACGATGGCATCGGCAAGAATCGGCGTGGCTGGACGCTCGAGGCCGTGCGGCCTCACGAACCGTTCGACGAACGCGCGCGTCTGTAGCGCATTGCCCGCAGGCGCGTCGAGCGCGTGCGCCAACTGGCTCAGGTGCTCAGGCATGGACGCCGCAAGGCTGATGCACCCGCCGTTCTCGACGAGGAGATAGTGGAAGTG
>JAPKZP010000364.1 GCA_026393735.1 Acidobacteriota bacterium | reverse complement strand
TCGCGCTGGCTGCGGCGGGCGGCGGCGCCGGCTGGTTCTTCCTGGCTGGCCCTGGCAAGGCGCTGCTCAATCCCGTCAACAAGCAGCAAGTCCGCGAACTCATCGCCATCGGCCGCTACCCGGACGCCATCGCCCTGACGGCGGAGGCGAGTGAGCGCGCGGCGAAGCAGCCGGCGCCGGTTGCGCAGGAGGCAGGACGATGAGGCGCGTCAGCCGACGCGAGTTCCTCCGGACGACCGCTGCGCTCACGGCCGGGACGACGGCGTCCGGCGGCATGCTGGCAGCCTGCGGGCAGCAGGGCGCGTTGGCGTCGCCGGCGCCCGGGACGCCGCGCGTACGCCGCATGAAGCCGCTTGGAAAGACCGGGTGGCGGGTGGGCGACATCTCGGCGGGATCCGGACAGCGCGATCCCGCGCTGGTCAATCACCTGTTCGAATGCGGGCTGAACCTCATCGACACCGGGGCGCAGTACGCCGGGCACGAAGAGGTGATCGGCAAGGTGCTGCCGAAGTGGCGCGACAGGGTGTTCATCCTGGACAAGTGGGACCCGCCGCTCGTCACCGCGACGGTGACGAAGGCGGCGCTCCTCGAAGCACTCGACGTCTCGCTGAAGAAGTTGAACACCACGTACATCGACTGCATGATGATCCACTCGATCGGCCACCCGCGCTACGGCGGCCTCGAGCGCATCCAGAACCCGGCCATCTACGAAGCGTGGGACGAAGCCAAGCGGCGCGGCATGGTGAAGTTCACGGGCGCCTCGAGCCACGGCGTCAGGATGATCGAGGAACTGGAGTGGGGCATCGACAACAACCGGTTCGACGTGATCCTGGTCGGCGCGAATTTCCTGACGCGCGGCATCGAGCCGACGCTGAAGAAGGCCCGTGCGAAGGGCGTGGGCACGATCGCCATGAAGACCATGACGATCTACAAGTCGGACCTGAACGTCCGGTCGCTGCAGAACGAGCAGACCAACGCCCGGCAGGCGGTGCTCAAGTGGGTGCTGGCCTCCGACCTCTTCGACACCCTGGTGGTGTCGATGCGCAACTACGACCAGGTTGCCGAATACCTGGCGGTGTCGGGTACGACCAGGCTCACGGCGCAGGATCGGCACTACCTGGAACTCGTTAAAGCGGAAGTAGGGTCGCGGTACTGCCGGCCCGGCTGCCGGGCGTGCTTCGACGCGTGCCCGCGCGGCGTGCCGGTGGCAGACATCCTCCGCTACGGGATGTACTTCGAGCATTACGGCGATCAGAAGTTCGCCATGCAGCGTTACGCCGCGATACCGGTGGCACATCGGCCATCGCGCTGTGCCGGGTGCAGCGCGCCGTGTGAAGAAGCCTGTCCCTACGGCCTTCGCGTGCGCGCGCGCCTCGACGAGACGGATCACCAGCTCCGGTTCGCGTGAGGAGGACGTCATGAACGGCGAACGGTCACGCGGACGCATCGTCATGGTGTGCGGACTGGTCCTGCTGCTCGCCGGGGCGGGCGCCTGTTCCCGCGCGCCGAAGACGGCCGCGGAGGTCGTCGCGCGATCGGTCGACGCGCACGGGGGCGCGAAACTGACGGCATGGAAGACCATGACGGCGAAGGGACGCGTGCGGATGCAGGACGGCATCGCCTACAACGCGGCCTACCTCCTGTACGCCAGGCCTCCTGGCCAACTGCGCGTCGAGCACGACCTGACGGCCGACCGCGGCCGGGCATTCTCCGAGTACTTCCTGAGCGACGGTGTCGCGTGGATCCGCCGGAATCTCGTCGTCTCGTCGTACGACACGGCGCGCGCCCAGCGCCTGCTCGACCAGTGCTATGGCATCGCGTTCTACCAGCGCAACGGCACGGCGCTCGCCCTTCGGGGCGACGAAGACGTCGTGTGGCCGGCGGTCGAGGGCTGGGACCCCAAGGCGTTGCCTCCGGCACGCCGGGCGTGGACCATCGGGGTGATGGTGGGCAAGGAAGCCCGGACGATCTTCATCGACAAGGAGACGTTCCTGCTGCTGAAAGAGATATCGCCGGCGGGCACGCGCTACTATGCTGACGTCAAGTCGTTCGGCGGCGTAATGGTGCCGACGCGCGTGCTCGACGTGACGAAGGCCCGCGACCGGGAGTCGCAGACGCCGTTCACGATCGAGACGGTTGCCTTTGACGTCGCGATCGAGGCGGGCCTGTTCACCGAGGACATGCCGAAGGCCGCGCAACGGAAGGCCGCCGGGGCGAACGTGCCGGAGTAGCTGACTCCTGACTGCTCATGCCGAACGCACAGCGGCTCTCACACTGACGGAGAAGCGGGGCGGCCGATCGGGCCTCTGGACCCGCCGGTGGCGACCATGCACATCCTGGTAGCGATCTTCAGCGACATGGTGGCGTGGACCATCCCGCCGGAGCGCGTCGACGATCTGCGCCGGTGGTTTCCCGACAACACGTTCGTCGACGCACGCAGTGACGCGGAGATGGAGCGTCTCATCCCTCCGTGCGACGTCGCGTTCACGTCGCGCCTCACGGCCCGGGCGTTTGCGGCCGCACCGCGACTGCGCTGGGTGCACAGCCCGGCCGCCGGAGTCGGCAGCATGCTGTTTCCGGCGATGCTGGAGAGCGCGGTCATGATGACCAACTCGCGTGGCATGAACGCCGGGGCGGTCGCGGAGCACGCGCTGCTGCTCATGCTGGCAACGACGCGGCGGCTCCCGGAGGCGGTGCGCGCGCAGGACCGCCGCGAGTGGATCTCGAACGACCTGTCCGGCCTGCCCCTGCTGCGCGGCAAGACCGTGGGCATCGTCGGGCTCGGCGCGATTGGCCGCGAGGTCGCGCGAATGGCTTCGGCGCTTGGACTCCGCGTGATCGGCACGCGTCGCGAAACGGATACACCTGTGCCGCCTGGAGTCGACGAGGCCCTGCCGCCCGAGCGTCTGGCTGAACTGCTCGCAGCCGCGGACACCGTCGTCCTGGCCGCGCCCCTGACGGCTGAGACGCGAGGCATGATCGGAGTCGAGCAATTCCGCCAGATGAAACGCTCGGCCTGGCTGATCAACGTGGCACGAGGCAAACTGGTCCGGGAAAACGACCTCGTGGACGCCTTGCGTGCCGGCACGATCGCCGGCTCCGCCCTCGACGTCGTCGAGCACGAGCCGCTCGACCCGTCGAGTCCGCTCTGGTCCATGCCGAATGTCCTCCTGACACCGCACGTCGGCGGGTTCCGGGAGGACTACTGGGAGGCGGCGACGGCGCTCTTCGCGGAAAACCTCGAACGATATGCCGCTGGCGAATGTTTGGCGAATATCGTCGACAAACGGGCTGGATACTGACTGAACTGGCGCTGGGAGCAGCGACTGGCACCCGTGCCGATCCATTCCGTCGTTGCCGACGCGGCCGAACTGGTTTACGGTAAACACCTTGCAGCGCATGACCGCGGACATTCCCACGTATCCCGAAGTCACCACCCTGGCGGACCTGCCGTTCCACGTGGCGACGAGGTTCAATCGGCCTGCGCACCTGCGCCGGTGCCTAGCCGAGGGCTTCTACGAAATCTCCAGCAAGGCCTTCTACGAGCAGATTCGGGCGTTCAGCCTGGGCCTGCAGACCCTCGGCGTCGCCGCGGGCGACCGTGTCGGGATCGTGTGCGAGAGCCGGCCGGAATGGTCCATCGCCGATCTCGCGGCCCTGACGATTGGCGCCGTCACCGTTCCGGTCTATCCGACACTCTCTGCGGCCCAGACGCAGTTCATTCTGCAGGATGCCGGCGTGAAAGCCGTGGTGGTGTCCGACAAAGTCCAACTCGCGAAACTGCTGGATATCGCGCGTGACTTGCCGACCGTGACGGCGGTGATCCCGGTGGAGGCGACCGCGCCGTTTCACGGGGCGGCGACGGCCTCGCCCGCTGTCCGGTCGATGGCTGAGGTCACCGAGGTCGGGAGCGGACGGCTGGCCCGCGAGGCCGGTCTCGCCGAGCAGTGGGCTGACGGGGCGCGGCGCGTGAAGCCGAGCGACGTCGCGACGATTATCTACACGTCCGGCACGACGGGCCATCCAAAGGGCGTCGTGTTGTCGCATGACAACATGCTGGCGAATCTGCGCGCCGGGAATGCATCCCTGCAGATCACGGACCAGGACTACCCCCTGTCGTTCCTGCCGCTGAGCCACGTCTTCGAGCGGCTGGCGCTCTATCTCTACCTGCTGGTGGGCGCCCACGTCTCGTTCGCGGAATCGCTGCAGACGGTCACTCGGGACATCGTCCGGGTCAGGCCGACGATGATGACCGGTGTCCCCCGGGTGTTCGAGAAGTTCCACCATGCGGTGCTCGACGCCGTGGCTGGCGGGCCGGCGGTTCGCAAGGCGCTCTTCAAGTGGGCGATGGGCGTCGCCTACGCCGTGTCCGACGCGAGGATCGCAGGCCGGAAGCCGCCAATCCTGGCCGCGCTGCAGCGGCCGCTGGCCGATGCGCTCGTGCTCAAGAAAATCCGGGCGCGCGTCGGCGGCCGCCTTCGACTGATGGTGTCGGGCAGCGCGCCGCTGTCGAGGACGACGGGCGCGTTCTTCTACGCGGTGGGACTGCCGATCTCCGAATGCTATGGGCTGACAGAGAGTTCGCCCGGGCTGACGGCGAATCCGCCGTGGGCCCCGAAGCTCGGGACAGTGGGGAAGCCCATCCCGGGCGTGGAGATCCGGATTGCCGAAGATGGCGAGGTGCTCGCGCGCGGGCCGAACATCATGCAGGGCTATCTCAACCGCCCTGACGAGACGGCGGCGGCGCTCCGGGACGGCTGGCTGCACACCGGCGACATCGGGCATCTGGACCGCGACGGCTACCTAATGATCACCGATCGCAAGAAGGACCTCATTGTGACGTCCGGGGGCAAGAACATTGCCCCGGCGCCGATCGAGATGCGGCTGAAGGCAAGTCCGCTCGTGCAGGAAGCCATCCTGGTGGGCGATCGCCGCAAGTTCCCCGCGGTGTTGATCGTGCCGGATTTCGTCGCGCTGGAGGCACAGGTGCGCGAGGCGGGCGCGCCGTCCGGCTCCCGCGAGCAACTGGCGGGCCGCGAGGACGTGCAGGCGATCTATCAGGCGCTCCTCGACGAGATCAACGTGGATCTCGCCCAGTTCGAGAAGATCAAGCGGTTCGCGCTGCTGCCGACAGAGATGACGATCGAAGCGGGTGAGTTGACGCCAACGCTGAAGATTCGCCGGAAGATCGTCGAGCAGCGCTGGGCCCACGTCATCGAGCAACTTTACGCGTCGCGCGACCCGCTGCTCTCCGCGTCGTAACGCCCCTCGCCCCTCGCCCCTCGCCTAGAACACCTTCGCCTGCGGCAGTGGCCACCACCGGACCTGGACCTTGCCGATGATGTACTTCTTCGGCACCATCCCCCAGTGACGGCTGTCGGAGCTGTTGTTCCGGTGGTCACCCATGACGAAGTAGTAACCCTCCGGAATCACCTGAGGGCCCCAGTCGTCGTGGCTGCGGTACTCGGCGGGCACGTAGTTGTCGTCGAGCGGAATGTCGTTCACGTAGACCCGGCCGTCGGTGATGCGGACGGTGTCGCCTTCCTCGGCGATCACACGCTTCACGAACGACTTGTCCGGGTTGAGGGGGTAGTAGAGCATCACGATGTCGCCACGCCGGGGCGATCCGAGCCGGTATACCGCCTTGTTGACGATCAGGCGATCCTGATCCTGCAGTGTGGGCGCCATGCTCAGGCCCTCGACGCGAGCCACCTGGAAGCCGAACGTGACGATCAGCGTGGCGTACACGGCGGCGGAGCCCAGCGTCTTGACCCAGGCCACGATCTCGTCGCGCACGACGGCCCAGGTGGACGGGCGGTGCGGCGCGGCGGACGCCGCGATGGGCGCCGGCGCCGAGGTCGGCGAACTCCAGGCAGCCGGTTCGATGGGCTGCGCGTCGAGCGCTACAGTTTCAGGTAGTCCCTCAGGCGCTTGGTCTGCGATCGGCTGACCGGGATCTCCGTGGCCTTCCCGTCCTTCATCCTGAGCATGTAGTTCCGGCTGAACCAAGGGACTATCTCCTTGATCTTGTTGATGTTAACCATGTGCGATCGATGCACGCGCCAGAAGACCTCGGGGTCGAGGCGCGCCTGCAGTTCGTCGAGCGTCCTATAGTTGGACGTTCCGGCGAGCTGCGCCGTTGCAATCTGAATTGTATCGCCATCTACCGATGCGTAGATAACGTCTTCTGCCTGGACCAGCAGCACGCGGTCTCCGACCTTCAAGGCGAGCTGCTCGCGCCGGTTCTGGCGTTCGGCCATCATCCGGACGATACGCTCGATCCGGTCGTCGCGGGGCTGGTCGAGGGCGCGTCGGTGTCGCACGCGCTGGATGGCCTGCTCCAGCCGCGCCTGCTCGACGGGCTTCAGCAGGTAGTCGACCGCGTTCACTTCGAAGGCGTCGATTGCGTACTGGTCGTACGCCGTCACGAACACCACGTGGGGCGGCGACGGCTTGTCGATGAGCAGCCGCGCCACCTCGAAGCCGGAGAGGCCGGGCATCTGCACGTCGAGGAACACCACCTGCGGGGCGACGTCGTCGATGATCGAGAGCGCAGCGACGCCATTGTCGGCCTGCGCCGCCACCGACACGCCGCCAATCTGGCCCAGCAGGAAGCACAACTCCTCCCGGGCCGGCAGTTCATCATCGACGACGACCGCGATCAGATCGGATGTCATGGCGCCGTTCCGGTCTCGGGCACGGCCAGGGGGATCTCGACGCGGGCCACCGTGCCGCGGCCCGGCGCACTCGTCAGCTTGACGCTGCACTGATTTCCGTAGATGACGCGCAGCCGTTCGTCGACGTTGCTGAGCCCGATGCCCTCACTGAGCGCACTCTGCAGGCGGTCGTCGGACATTCCGAGACCATTGTCGTCGACTTCGATGACGGCACGATCGCGTTCGCGCACGCTGCGCAGGGTGATGCGGCCGCCGCCGACCTTCGGGGCAATGCCGTGCTTGATCGAGTTCTCGACGAGCGGCTGCAGGATCATGCTGGGCACCAGCACATCCAGGGTATCAGGACTGATGGCTTTCTCGACCTGCAGTTGCTGGCCGAACCGGATCACCTCGATGTCGAGGTACTCGTCGACCGACGCCAGTTCCTCGCGCAGCGTCACGAAATGCTCGTGGCTCCTGAGCCGTCGGCGCAGCATGTTCGAGAGCTTCAGGATGAGCATCCGCGCGGTTTCGGGCCTGGTGCGGATGAGCGAGGAGATCGACGCGAGCGTGTTGAACAGGAAGTGCGGGTTGATCTGGTGCGACAGGGCGTCGATGCGCGCCTGCATCAGGAGCTTCTCCTGCTCCTGCAGCCGGTGCTCGATGCGGGCGTTGTTCCAGATCTTGATGGGCACCGCGATGCCGAGGACAGTGCCCAGGAACACGATGATCGTGCCGAATCCCGAGTTCGGGCTCAGAATGAACAGGCCCGAGGGCCACCGGTGACCGATCACCTGGCGGATCGCTTCCATGCCGATCGCCGCCGCGAGGAGAATCACCTGCCAGTCCAGCGTGAAGTTCCGCACCGACTTCCAGAGGTACTTGTGAAGATCGCCGAAGACGAACGGCGAGAACCGCCAGATGGCCTCTTTCGGGCAGGCCTCCCGAAGGCCGCCGGCGGCGAACCCACAGCCCACGGCGAAGGGCAGGGCGCCCCATTCCCGGGCCACGAGGGCCGGCGCGCCGATGAGCGTCCCGACCAGCGCTCCGCCCCACGGCCCCGTGATGAGACCGGCGACAAATGCGCCTTCCAGCGTCAGATCCAGCGCCGTATAGCGCAACAGCAGGCGGGCAGCCACGCCGATCGCGACCGGAATCCCCAGACCGAAGGCGAAAAACAGCCGCATGGGCCAGGCGCGGCGTTCGCTAATCAGCAGATCGCGGAACCGGTGGTAGCGCACCAGCATCGTCGCCAGGAGGGCCATCATGGCAATCTTGACGATGACGAGGACGACGAGGAGCTGAGGCCCGGAGACCGAGTGTACGTCCTGGCCCACGGGCTACCCGGAAAGACGAGTGGACATGTGTGCCAACTGCACGACTATACCGGCCGCTCTTCAGGCCTGTCAAACCGCTTAGGATGAACGTGTTATGATGAAAATCCTGTTGAGCCTGAGGCACATGGGGGCCTTGACCGGGCGCCGCTGTCGGGCGCGGAGGCATCGCGGATGATTCGTCCCTTTATCGTCGGCTTCGCGACCACGCTGAAGCACATCTTCAAGAAACCGATCACCGTCAACTACCCAGCCGAGAAGGTCCCCGTGTTCCCGAGATATCGGGGCAAGCAAGTGCTGATGCGCGACGAGAACGGGTTGGAGAAATGCGTCGCGTGCGGCCTGTGCTCGGTGGCGTGCCCGGCCGACGCCATCTACCTCGAGGCCGCCGAGAACGACGGTACCGTGGCGGCCGGACCGCGCTACGCGCGGACGTACCAGATTCACAAGACGCGCTGCATCTTCTGCGGCTACTGCGAAGAGGCCTGCCCGGTGGCGGCCATCTTCATGGGCAAGGACTACGAACTGGCGGTCTACAGCAAGCAGGACTTCATCTGGGACAAACAGGACCTGCTCGTGCCCGCCCAGGCGGCGCCCGGCGGGCGCTGATCCCAGCACGCCATGAAACTCGGCGCGCTGGGTGACGTGCACGGCGACTTTGCGTCGGTCCGGACGATCATGGGCCGCCACCCCGACGTGGAGTGGTGGGTGACGGTCGGTGACCTCGGCGACGCCACCGGCGCGTACGAGCCTCCGCCGAAGCCGCTGCACTGGATCAAGGGAAACAACGACAACCTCGAGGTCGTCGCCGAGATTCTCGCGAGCAGCCGCGAGATTGAGAATCTCTGCTACATCCCGAATGCCCGGCCGGTGACGATCGGTCCGCTGAGTGTCGTAGGGCTCGGGGGCACGCTGGCGCCGACCTGGTTCGACAAGGCGCCCGAGGAATTGCCGCGCCCGCGTCTCGCGTCAACCGTGACAGGCCACTTCCCGCCGCTTGCGCGCGACGACAAGCGGCGGCATTTCGTCCGTTCGGAAGTTGATGCGTGCAAGCAGCTCACCGGCATCGACCTGTTCCTCTCGCACGAAGCGGCGAGGCCCTTCTACATGTAGGTGCGCGGGCGGCGCCAGGACGTCGGCAAGACGCCCATCAACGAGGTGCTGGCGGCCGTGCGCCCCCGGATGCACCTCTCGGGCCATCACCACCTGTACAGCGACGAGGTGCGGCAGGGAGTACGATCCATCGGACTCGACCCGGTGGGCGTGTCGTACCTCATCGTCGACCTGACCACCTGGAAGTACGAGCGCCTCGGGACCTGAGCATCGTGTGGCTCGGAGTGCAGATGGAGAAATTCCACGTCTTCGGGCAATTCGTCAGGAAGCCCGCCGCTGTCGGCGCCGTGGCCGAGAGTTCCCGGGCTCTGGCGGAGCTCATCACGGAGGCGGCCGATCTCCGGCATGCCTCCGTCGTCGTGGAGTTTGGCCCGGGGACGGGGGCGTTCACCGAGGTGATTCTGCGGAAGATCGGTCCCGACGCGGTGTTTTTCGCCATCGAAGCGAACGAGTCTTTTGCGGCGGCGACGCGGAAGCGTTGCCCGGGAGCGGTCGTGTTCCACGACTCGGCCACTTCGGTGCGGCAGCATCTCGAGGCGAGCGGCCGGCAGTCCTGCGACTGCATCGTGTCAGGCCTGCCGTTCGCGTCGTTCACGCCCGCCCTGCAGGACGAAATCCTGGCGGCTGTGGTCGACGTCTTGAAGCCCGGTGGGCGGTTCGTGACCTTTGCGCACCTCGGCGGCGCCTTCTGGCCGCGCGGCCGGCGCTTCCGGCGCCGTCTCGAGGCCGAATTCCCTGACGTCACGGTCACTCCGACCGTGTGGTCGAACCTCCCGCCCGCATTCGTCTACCGCGCCATCCGCTAGACAGAAGAGTTCACCTGTGTCGGTAGTGGAGCAGGCCTTCAGGCCTGCTCGGCACTCGGCGCACGCAGGGCTAAAGCCCTGCGCCACGCCTGCAGCTGCAGCCCGCTCAAGTGAGCCCTGGTCCAGTGGTGCCTCACGCCAGGATGTGGGCCGCCGCGACGGAGGCGCCGTTGGTAGGCGGGTGATCGGGCGGCGGCGGCTGCGCCAGGACGTGGTCGAGGTAGGGCTGCCACCGGCCGCCGTACAAGTCGTCGTGGTCGATGAACCGGCAGCGCAGAAAGCGTGGCATGGCCGAGACCAGGACGTCGTACTCCACGAAGTGCCCGCGCGACGTGTAGAGCATCGCCGTGTCGTTGGCGAGGCATTCGGCGATGATGCCGTACCCGGGTTTGGTGACGACGACGTCGGCGGCACGCACGAGATCTTCGTAGCGGAGCCCGCGCGCGTAGACGTCGCGGTCGTCGAGCAGCCGCACGGCCTCGGGCACGGGCGCGCCGAGACCCAGCGCGTGGCCCGTTGTCACCACGGCATACCCGTCGAGATCGGCCAGCGGCTCGAGCGACAGGTCGGCGATTCCCAGGCCACCGAACGAGGCGAGGACCATGCGGTGGCCATCCGGCACGCCGATGCGCCGTCGCACATCGTCTGGATCGCGAGAAGAGTGACGGGCCACAAACGGCAGATCGACAATTGGCGACGCCCAGTCGTCGAAGCCGCCCCACATGGGCAGACGGAGCGTCCGCGTCGCCAGCCGGTACGCGCGGCGCACGGCCGGCACGAGGTCGGGCGCCAGCGTCGCGGCTTCGGGGTACCCCGCATAGATCCAATCCCAGGTGAAGTTCCCCGTAGCGATCGACGGAACCCCGGCCCGATCGGCCGCGACGAACCAGGCTGTCGCGTTGGATCACACCGGTGTCGCACAGGACGTCGTAAAACTCGATGGGCGTCCGGACGGTGCCGTCGAACAGCCACTTCGCGGCAGCCGTCCGGACGATGAGCGTCGCGTCCGGCCGGGCGGCCCCCACGGCGTTGATGGTCTCAATCACGCGCGCAGCGTGGCCGAATCCGTGCCCGGAGATGTAGAACACGATGACCGGCGCGTGCGCCGATGACGCTGCCGGCACGGGGCTACGCCTCGGGTGTCGGCGAGCCGTCGGCCGGAAGGGGCTCAGGCCCGTCGTCGTCGCTGGGTGGCGGCTCGTCGGCGGGAACAGCCGCCGATGCGTCGGGCGGCGCCGGGGCAGCCGACAGGGACGGTGCAGGCGCCGCCAGGGGCGGCAAGGCGATGTTCAGCACTTCGTCGAGGAGCTTCACCGGCACGAACGTCATGTCCCTCCGGACTTCTTCGGGCAGCTCGGGGATGTCCACCGCATTCCGCTCGGGCAGGATGAACGTCGTGATCCCGTAGCGGCGCGCGGCAAGCGCCTTCTCGCGAATGCCGCCGACAGGCAGCACGGCGCCGCTCAAGGTGATCTCCCCGGTCATGGCCACATCCGATCGCACCGGCTGCTTGCGGATCGCCGACAGGATCGCCGTCGCCATGGTCACACCGGCCGACGGCCCGTCCTTCGGGATCGCGCCGGCGGGCACATGGACGTGGAGGTCGTGCTTCTTGAACAGGTCGGCCGGCAGCCCCAGTTCCTCGGCGGCCGACCGCAGGTGGCTGACCGCTGCGCGCGCCGACTCCTGCATCACGTTGCCGAGGTGGCCGGTCAGCGTGATCTGTCCGTGCCCGGACGGCAGCAGGGTGGCCTCGATGTAGAGCACGTCGCCGCCGCTCTCGGTCCACGCCACGCCGGTCGCGACGCCGGGCCGGGAGGTGCGGAACTGCACGTCGCGCCTGAAGCGCGGCGGCCCCAGGTACGGCTGCAGGTCGCCCTCGTCGACCGTCGCGAGAACCGCGCCCGACCCGATCACGGCGAGATCGACCGTGCCGGTCGCCACGCGCGCCGCCACTTTTCGCGAGATCGTGCCGAGCTGTCGCTCGAGGTTGCGGACCCCGGCCTCCCGCGTGTACTCACCGACCAGCTTCTCCAGTGCGCTGTCCGTCAGGTTGACGGCCGTGGCCGGCAGCCCGTGCTCCGTCACCTGGCGCGGGATGAGATAGCGCCGCGCGATCTGCTGTTTCTCGAGGTCGGTGTACCCGGCCAGCTCGATGATCTCCATCCGGTCGAGCAGCGCCCGATGGATGGTGCCGAGCTGGTTGGCCGTCGCGATGAACAGCACCTTGGAGAGATCGGTCGTCACCTCGAGGTAGTGATCGCGGAACGTGTGGTTCTGCGCGGGGTCGAGCACCTCGAGCAGCGCCGCGGCCGGGTCGCCCTGGTAACCCACGCTGACCTTGTCGATTTCGTCGAGCATGAACACGGGGTTCATCGACCCGGCTTGCTTCAGCCCCTGGACGATGCGTCCGGGAATGGCCCCGATGTAGGTGCGCCGGTGCCCGCGCATCTCGGCCTCGTCGCGGACGCCGCCGAGCGAGATACGCACGAACTTGCGGTTCATCGCCCGGGCGATCGACTGGCCCAGCGACGTCTTGCCCACACCCGGCGGGCCGACGAAGCACAGGATGGGGCCCTTCATGTCGCCCTTGAGCTTGCGCACGGCCAGGTACTCGACAATCCGATCCTTCACGCGGTCGAGGTCGTAGTGGTCCTCGTCGAGCACGCGACGGGCTTCCACGGGGTCGAGGCGGTCCTCCGTCGTCACCGACCACGGGACCTCGATCAGCCAGTCGAGATAGGTCCGGATCATCTGGTACTCGGGCGAGGCCGGCGTCATCCGCTCGAGGCGCTTCACCTCGCGCTGCGCGGCCTTCGCGACGTGCTCGGGGAGGTTGGCCTGTGCGACGCGCTCGGAGAGCTCGCTCGCCTCCGCGCCCTCGCTCTCGCCGAGCTCCTCGCGGATGGCCTTCAGCTGCTGGCGCAGGTAGTACTCCCGCTGCGCCTCGCTCATCTCCTGCTGGGCTTCGGACTCAATCTTGCCCTTGAGCTCCAGCAGCGACACTTCGCGCGTCAGTCCCTTCGCCACGTCGCGCAGCTTGTTGACGAGACGCGGCTCGTCGAGGAGCTGCTGCTTGTCGTGGCCTTTGAAGTCGAGCATGCTGGCGATGACGTAGCAGAGGCGGAGCGGGCTGTCGATCCCGGCCACGATCGACTTCAGTTCCTGCGGCAGCCCGCTGGCGAACGACAGGGCACGATCGCTGAGATCGCGCAGGCGCTGCACGTACGCGTCCACCTCCAGGTCCTGCACCTGCTCGTCGGGATAGGCTTCCACCGTCGCCTGCAGGATGTTCTCGGTGCGCGTCACCTCGATGGCCTTCGCGCGCACCAGCCCCTCGACCACGATCTGGATTGCGCCCGGCGTCTTCGCCATCTGGCGGATGATGGCGACGGTACCGACGGTGCGGAGCGCATCAGGCCCCGGGTCCTCGGCGTCGCCGATCTGCTGCAGCAACAGCAGGAGCCGATCGCCACTGAGCGACCGGTGGATGGAATCGACCGAGACCGCGCGGTTCACGGCCAGCGGCTGCAACGTCAGCGGGAACACGACCGTGTCTCGCAGGGGAATGACGGGCAGGATGGACGGCAGTGGAGGGATTGGCGTGAGCTGGAGTTCCGACATGGTCATGGCGCCTCTGGCGCCGTCATTCTCTCATAGAGACGCGCGCGGCCGGCGGGAAGGTTCCGGCCGGCCGCACCTCGTCATCGCCATCAGGGCCGCCGCGCGGACGGCCACAGAGGGCCGCCGCATGGGCGGACACGGGGGTCCGCCCCTACTTCGCGAGGGCGCTAAACGTCCGGCGAAACACCGCCGTCAGTGTGACGGGCTGTCCACCGCGCGTCACGGTGTACGTCGCGGCATCGGCCCAGCGCTTGTCCGCCAGCAGCCGGTTCAGCGTCTCCCGATCCTTCAACGGCGTGCCGTCCATCGTCTGGAACACGTCACCCACCTGGAAGCCGGCGGTCGCCGCGATCGAGTCTTTGGGTACGTCGATGACCTCGAGCGGGAACTCCGTCCTGTTCTCGCGGGTCGAGAGGCCGAGGGACGGATAGAGCGCATCGGCTTCCTGCGGCAGGCCCCAAAGGTAGTCGGCGTAGGACGCCTGCACGTTGCCCAT
>JAPKZP010000738.1 GCA_026393735.1 Acidobacteriota bacterium | reverse complement strand
GGGACAAGCGTTCCGTCCAACGAAGTGCAGGTCGTCGTCGCCGGCCCGGCGCCGCCGGGCCCGCCCAGCGGGCTGACCGCGACAGCCACGGGATCCACGATCTACCTGCAGTGGATAGCCCCCACGACGGGTGGGGCACCCACGTCGTACTTGATCGAGGCGGGCTCAGCGTCAGGCCGCACAGATCGCTCGTTCTCTACCGGCAGCGCGGCCACATCGTTCACAGCGTCCGGCATTGGCCCCGGCACCTACTTCATCCGCGTGCGCGCCATCAGCGCCGCGGGCCGCAGCGATCCCTCGAACGAGGTCTCGCTCGTCGTCGGACCGCCCCTGCCTTGAACTCTTCCGAAGACGTCAGGCGCACGCGCCGGACGTTCACGTGGGTGGCCATCGTGGACATGCGCTTCAACTCTTGGAGGATGTCCACCCGATCGGATCAGGCCCACCGCCGGGGTGGCAGTAGCCTCACTGGGCGCCGCGCCTCCCGTGCCCGATTGCGCTCGGCGATTACTGTACCGCCACAATTATTTCGTTTGAGGGCCCACTCGTGCCGCAGGTGTTCCGGGCTCGCACACGAACGAAGTATGTTCCGGGTGGTGCGGCCACGGTCAGCGCGGTGCTGGTGCTCCCGGTCTCAGAATTCACCAGATCACTCAGACCGGAACTCGATCCGGCCTCGATGACGTATGTGGTCGGTCCCCCGGTGGCGGCGTTCCAGCTAAGCGTCACGAGCGAGCCGTTGTTTGAATAGGTTACCCTGCCGGGCAGTCCTGGCGGGCCGTTGCAGGGACCCGGGTCACCAACAACGATGGACACGACTTCGTTCGAGGGTTCGCTCATGCCGCCCGCGTTCCTCGCTCGGACTCGCAGGAAGTACGTCCCAGGCGCTACGCGCGCGGCACCGAAGGATGTTCCCGCATTGCCCGTGTCAAACAACGCGAGGTCCGTCGCCCCAGCAGCCGAACCGGCTTCGATCACGTACGAGGTTGGCACACTGCCCGTGGTCGGCGCGGTCCAGTTCAACGTTACGTTCGATCGGTCAACCGAAACTGTTAGATTTGTCGGCGGCGCGGGCGGCGTGGGCCCCAGCACACAGGGTCCTGCCAAACACTGAACGTCGAGTGCGTAACCGCCTGTGAACCGGTTGGCCTCGTCCCGAACCAGAACCGCAAAGACTCCCGATCGAGTCAACCTTGTCTGAATGCGATTGTTGAAGGCGTTGTTGCACGCGATCTC
Organism: Acidobacteriota bacterium; assembly: GCA_026393735.1. Taxonomy (GTDB): domain Bacteria; phylum Acidobacteriota; class Vicinamibacteria; order Vicinamibacterales; family JAKQTR01; genus JAKQTR01. The sequence goes on along the minus strand of JAPKZP010000738.1, from coordinate 702 downwards.
CCGCGTGTTGCCTGGTGCGATCAGTTCGACGCACGGTCGCACGCTACTCGGCGACACGTTCGCCACTCCGACCGATGCGAGGTCGTTGGCAGTACCAGTAAAATAGAAGACGTCGAGATCGCCAACGATGCCAATTCGATCCTGCAACGTTTGGCCGTAGCTGATCGAACTGGCTCGACTCGTGGGGGGGATCAAGCGCTCGAGGACCAGGGTGTACTGGCCGGTAAAGCGCGCGGCCTCGTCCCGCACCAGAATGGTGTACGTCCCGGTCACCGCCAATGTTGTATCGATCCGGTTGACAAACGCGTTTGCGCAAGCTTGGAGGCGACTGCCGTTCGGCCCGACGAGTTCCACGCAGGGTCTCACTGAACTCACCGCCCCAATCACGCCCTGGATAACAATCACCTCGCCTGCGCTCCCCGAAAACCTGAACGTGTCCGAGTCGCCAGATGACTCGATTGAGCAGTCAATAACATCACCGTAGGTGACGACCATGTCGGTCGGCTCCGGCGTGCAGAGGGTTCTTTCCTGACCCCAGGTGATCGTTGGCAGCGCGATCGTCGCGACCCACACGAGCGCGGCAACCAGCGCGCCGTGCCAGCGCGGTATGGTCGACCTCACTGTTGACATGGGACCTCCTCACCGTTCGTGAAAGAAGCCGATAGCGTCTCACGCAGAGCGCGCGCCATGAGGCAAGACCCG
>JAPKZP010000533.1 GCA_026393735.1 Acidobacteriota bacterium | reverse complement strand
TTTTCGATGGCGAAGTCGGCATACGGGAGACTCTCGTCAATGCGGCGGCCCGTCGGCATCAGCAGGCGTTCCACCAGCCGGCGCAGATCCTGCTCGCTCTGGAAGCGCAGATCGGTCTTCGTCTTGATCCCGCCCCGCTCGACATAGATGTGGTCCGGCCCGTTGATCATGATCTCGGTGACGAGCGGATCGTCCATCAGCGGCTGGATCGGGCCGAGGCCGCGCACCTCGCCGATGATGCCGGCAATGACCGACTCGCGCAGCTCGGGGCTCAGCGGGATGCGCCGCTGCTGCTCGAATCGGGCGAACGCCTCGCCGGCGGCGTGGCGGATCGTGGCGGGCGTGATTTCGACGGTGCCGCGGAGCACGGCTATGACGGCGTCGTGGAGCTGCTGCCGGATGTCGGGTTCCATCCTTCCCTCGATGCCCGGGGGACCCCGCCGCCGGACATCCGGCGGCGGGTCGTCTCTACGCTTCCCGCAGGAACGGGTACTCGAAGTCCCGCGCCGGCGCGAACGTCTCCTTGATGGTGCGCGGGCTGATCCAGCGCAGGAGGTTGAGCGGGCCGCCGGCCTTGTCGTTCGTGCCGGACCCTCTCGCGCCGCCGAACGGCTGCATGCCCACCATCGCGCCGGTCGGCTTGTCGTTGATGTAGAAGTTGCCCGCCGCGTACCGCAGGATGCGGCACGCCTCGACATATGCGTAGCGGTCTTTCGAGAAGACGGCGCCGGTCAGGGCGTACGGCGACGTCTGGTCGCACACCCGCAGCGTCTCCTCGTACTTCGCAGCGTCGTAGACGTAGATGGTGAGCACGGGCCCGAAGATCTCCTCCTCCATAGTAAGGAACTTCGGGTTCGTCACTTTGATGACGGTCGGCTGGACGAAGTAGCCCTTCGACTTGTCGCCGGTGCCGCCGAAGACGATCTGCGCGTCCGGGGAGGCCTTCGCCCGGTCGATGTAGCTCATGATGTTCGTGAACGACGCCTCGTCGATGACGGCGTTGACGAAGTTCGAGAAGTCACGCACGTCGCCCACCTTGATGCGGCCCAGCATGCCGCCGACCAGCCGCTGCACCTCGGGCCACATGGACGCGGGGATGTAGGCGCGCGACGCCGCCGAGCACTTCTGACCCTGGTACTCGAAGCCTCCGCGCACCAGCGCCGTGGCCACTTCCTGCGGATCGGCCGACGCGTGGACGAAGACGAAGCCCTTGCCGCCGGTCTCGCCGACAATGCGGGGGTAGCTGCGGTACTTTGGCAGGTTCGCGGCAATGGCCTGCCAGAGCGCGTTGAACGTGGCGTTCGACCCGGTGAAGTGCAGCCCGGCAAACATCGGATGCGAGAGCACGATCTCGCTGATCATGCGGCCGGAGCCCGGCACGAAGTTGATCACGCCCGGCGGCACGCCCGCCTCCATGAACACCTGCATCAGGACGTAGCTCGAGAGCAGGGAGGTGGTGGCCGGCTTCCAGACCGTCGTGTTGCCCATCAGCGCGACCGCGGTATTGAGATTCGACGAGATGGCGGTGAAGTTGAACGGGCTGACGGTGAACACGAACCCCTCGAGGGGCCGGTACTCCAGGCGGTTCAGGTGGTCCAGCGGCGAGTTCGGCTGGTCCTTGTAGATCTGGGACGCGTAGTAGACGTTGTACCGCAGGAAGTCGATGACCTCGCAGGCCGCGTCAATCTCGGCCTGGTACGCGTTCTTGCCCTGCCCGAGCATCGTCGCGGCGTTGATCGCGTAGCGGTAGCGCTTCGACAGCAGTTCGGCGGCCTTGAGCATCACCGACGCGCGCTCGACCCACGACAGCGCCGACCAGTGGTCGCTCGGCATGACCACGTTCGTCAGCTTGCCCGTCCGGATTTCCCGGCCGCCGATGATGAGCGGAATATCGACGACGGTCCCGGACATCCGTTCGAGTTCCTGTTTCAGCAGGGCGCGGCTCGGCGATCCGGGCGCGAAGTCGTGGACGGGCTCATTCTCCGGGACGGCAAACCGGAAGACACTGTTGTTCATGGAATGCTCCTGCGCTCCTGACGATACCACGCGGCCGTCGGGCGCGACCCGGCGTGGTTGCAAAACCAGTGGAACAGGCCTTCAGGCCTGTTCTCGCAGAGTGGAGCCCTGCGCCGCTCGGTTGTGAAACCAACGCTACTTGACGGGCGCCGCGGCCGACGGCGGCATGCCGCCGTCCAGCGTGCCGGTGACCCAGTCGAGGTTGACGCGGGCCACCTGGTAGTCGCGCTGCGCGGCCGCGACGTTGGCGCGGGCCAGGCGCAGGTTCTGCTCGGCGTCCTGCACCTCGAGGCGCGTCTTCACGCCGAGCTCGAAGCCCTTCTCAGAGAGGAACAGCAGCCGCTCGGCCTGCTTCGCGGTGCCGCTGAGCGCGGCAAGGATCTCCGCGGCCTCCTGCGCCGCATCGAGTGCCACGCGCACCTGGACCGAGATCCCGTCGCGCAGCTTCAACTCGTTGAGGCTGGCGGTCGCGTAATCGCTCTTCGCCTGGGCGACGCGTCCCTTCGTCCGCCAGCCGTCGAAGAGCGGCACCGTGGCGAAGATCGCGGCATTCCACGAATGCCCGGAGGAGGACAGCGTCGTGAACGCGAGCGATTTCATGGCCCAGGCCGCAGCGGCGTCGACGCGCGGTTTGTTGCCCGACGCGGCGATCTTGATGAGCTCGTTGTAGATGCCCTGCTGCGCGTCGATTTCGCCAAGCTCCGGGCGGTTGTTCAACGCGAGCGCGAGCGCCGCCTCGTAAGCGGGCAGCGGCTGCACGGTCGCGCCCAGCGTGCCCTCGACGTCCACGTCGCCAGGTTCGGCCAGCAGGAAGCGCAGCTGCGCCCGGGCCGATCGCACCAGGTTCTGGGTCTTGATGACTGACGGCTTCGCGTTGTCGGCGGCCACCTGCGCCGCGAGCACGTCGTAGTCGGTGGCCGTTCCAGCCTGCTGGCGCTTGGTTGTTTCGTCGAGGTGCCGCGCCTCCTGGGCGACGTCCTCCTCGGCGATGCGGACCAGCTCCCGCGCCGCCAGCACGTTCCAGAACGCGCTCGTCACGTCCTTCACCACGGCCTGGCGGAAGAGGCGAAGCTGCTGGTCGCTGTACGCGAAGCCGAGCTTGGCCGCCCGAATGGCTGCCCCGACCTGGCCCCACGTGAAGACGACCTGCGAGACCTTGAACTCGGCGGTCCGAATATCCTGCCGACCGCCGAAGATCTCGCCGAAACTGCTCCCGGACGTTCCGCTGCCGCCGGAGCCGTCCCCGCCTATGAGGCCCTCGAACAGCCGGCTCTGGCTGTTGTCGAACGTGCGCAGCAGCGTGCCGGTGAACGCGCCCTGGGGCAGCGCGTACGACCGCTCTTCGAGGTACTTCCCCTCGACCCAGTTCTTGTACTCGATGGCCGACTGGACATCGCGGTTCTGCTTCGCGGCGATCGCCAGGGCCTGCTCGAGGGTGAGGACCTTCACGCCGGGCGCCGGTGCTGCCGGCGCGACCTGGGCCGCCTGC
>JAPKZP010000298.1 GCA_026393735.1 Acidobacteriota bacterium | reverse complement strand
GGTCACCGCGACCCGCAAGATGCCGCCAATCGTCTCGGACGCGGCGCCGGACTTCGTGAAGCGCGTCACGGCGGTCATGCTCGCCAACAAGGGCGACCTGCTGCCGGTGAGCGCCTTCCCGCCGGACGGCACGTGGCCGACGGCCACCGCGCAGTGGGAGAAGCGCAACATCGCGATGGACATCCCGGTGTGGGACGCGGCGATCTGCATTCAGTGCAACAAGTGCGCGATGGTCTGCCCGCACGCCGCCATCCGCGTGAAGGTCTACGACCCGGCCGACCTGCAGAGCGCCCCGGCGACCTTCAAGTCGATCGACTTCAAGGGCAGCGAGTTCAAGGGCCAGAAGTACACCGTCCAGGTGGCGCCCGAGGACTGCACGGGCTGCACGCTGTGCGCGGTAGTCTGCCCCGCCAAGGACAAGTCGAACCCGAAGCACAAATCGCTCGACATGCATCCCCAGCGCCCGCTGCGCGAAGCCGAGCGCGAGAACTACGCGTTCTTCCTCGCCCTGCCGGAAGTCGACCGCGCCAAGGTCAAGCAGGACGTGAAGGGCGTGCAGTTCCTGCAGCCGCTCTTCGAGTACTCCGGCGCCTGCGTCGGCTGCGGCGAGACGCCATACGTCAAGCTGATGACGCAACTGTTCGGCGATCGCGCGATCGTCGCGAACGCCACGGGTTGCTCGTCCATCTACGGCGCCAACCTGCCGACGACGCCGTACACCGTCAACCGCGACGGGCGCGGCCCGGCATGGAACAACTCGCTCTTCGAGGACAACGCCGAGTTCGGCTTCGGGTACCGGCTGGCGCTGGACAAGCACGACGAACAGGCGCGGGAACTCCTGAAGAAGATGGCCTCACAGATCGGCGAGGGGCTGGTCGACGGCCTGCTGAAGGCGGATCAGTACTCCGAACAGGGTATCGCCGAGCAGCGCGAGCGCGTCGTGGCGCTCAAGCAGAAACTGGCGGCCATCAAGACGCCCGAGGCGCGCTGGCTGGAGAAACTGGCAGACTACCTGGTCCGCAAGTCGGTCTGGATCGTCGGCGGCGACGGCTGGGCCTATGACATCGGCTACGGCGGCCTCGACCACGTCCTGGCCGCGGGCCGCGACGTCAACATCCTGGTACTCGACACCGAGGTCTACTCCAACACCGGCGGCCAGGCGTCGAAGGCGACACCGCTCGGCGCGTCGGCCCGCTTCGCGATGGCCGGCAAGCCGACGGGCAAGAAGGACCTCGGCATGATGGCGATGGCGTACGGCAACACCTACGTCGCCCACGTCGCCTTCGGGTCGAAGGACGTCCAGACGGTGAAGGCGTTCATCGAAGCGGACGCGTATCCGGGCCCGTCGATCATCATCGCCTACAGCCACTGCATCGCCCACGGCTACGATCTCTCGGCCGGGCTCGAGCAGCAGAAACTGGCGGTCGACTCCGGCTACTGGCCGCTCTTCCGCTTCGACCCGCGCCGCGCGAACACGGGCGAAAACCCCCTCATCCTCGAATCGGCGGCGCCCAAGATCGATCTGACGAAGTACACCGGGAATGAGACCCGGTTCCGCGTCGTCGAACAGATGGACCCCGAGCGCTTCAAGATGCTCCAGCATCACGCGCAGCAGTGGGTCACGCGTCGCTTCAGCGTGTATGAGCAGCTGGCGAAGATGGCGTTCCCGGTGGTGAAGTAGACCCAGCACAGACAATCAGCCCGGCGCCGTTCCCGGCGCCGGGCCACGGAGACTCGATATGGATCTGTCGACGACGTATCTCGGATTGACACTCCCGCACCCCATCATGCCGGGCGCCTCACCGCTGGTGGATCACCTCGACCTCGTGAAGCGGCTCGAGGATGCCGGTGCCGCGGCCATCACCATGCACTCGCTGTTCGAAGAGCAGATCACGCGCGAGCAGCAAGGCATGGTGTATCACATGGAGCTGCTCGACAACAGCAGCGCCGAGGCGCTCTCGTACTTCCCCCACGCCGGTGACTTCCGCCTCGGGCCGTACCAGTACCTCGAGCAGATCCGCCTCATCAAGCAGGCGGTGAAGCTGCCGGTCATCGCGTCCCTGAACGGAACGACCGCTGAAGGCTGGATCGAATACGCGAAGCTCATCGAGCAGGCCGGCGCCAACGCCCTGGAACTCAACGTCTACCATGTGGCGGCCGACCCGCGCGAGACGGGCGCCGCGGTCGAACGCCGGGTCATCGACGTCGTCCGGGCGCTGAAGGCGTCGGTCACGATTCCCATCGCGGTGAAGCTGTCGCCCTTCTATTCGTCGGTGGCCCACCTCGCGGCCCAGCTGGACGCGCTCGGCGTGGAGGGCCTGGTCCTCTTCAACCGCTTCTACCAGCCCGACTTCGATCTCCAGGATCTGGCGGTCACCTCGACCTTGAGCCTGTCAACGTCGAACGACCTGCTGCTGCGCCTCCGGTGGCTGGCCGTGCTCTTCGGCCGGGTGAAGGCGACACTGGCGGTCACCGGCGGCGTCCACACCCCGGTCGACGCCATCAAGGCGGTCATGGCCGGCGCCAGCGCCGTTCAGACGGTGTCGAGCCTCCTGCACCATGGACCCGAACACATCAAAACGCTCGTCGGCGGCATGAAGGCCTGGCTCGAGGAACACGAATACGACTCCCTCAAGCAGGCGATGGGGAGCATGAGCCTCGAGCGCAGCCCGAACCCGGCCGCCTTCGAGCGCGCGAACTACATGAAGGTGCTGGCCGCGTATCAGATGAAGATTCAGTAGGGGGTCAGCCCCTCACCATTGGGGATCGGGGAAACGGCTTCGGCACGACGGTATTCGTCGGACCGGGCGGGATCCCCGGTCCCCATGTCATGTACGGGGACGGTGAACAGGGCCGCTCGACAGCAGCGTGGCGATCCGCGCCTTCGCCCGGCTCCTGACATCAGCCGGCAGCCGAGCGCCGCCCGCCTTCCGGCAGACCTCAACGGTATGCTGCAGACTGTCGGCCATCGTCTGGCAGCACGGGCACTGGCGGAGGTGCTGCGTAATCGTGCGGCGCTCCGCCGGCGTCAGGTCGCCATCCAGATAACGCGACACCTGTTCGAGCAGCTTGCGACAATGATCCCGGGGCTCGGCCTTCATGGGGCCTCCAGCTGCTGCTGCAGCGACAATCGCGCGCGATGCAGGCGCGTCTTCACATTCGCTTCGGAAATCCCCATGACGGTCGCGACCTCGCGCGTCGAGAGCCCCTCGACTTCCCGCAGGAAGACGATGAGCCGGTAGTCCGGGCCCAGCGTCTGCAGCGCCCGGCGCAGCGACCGCCGCAGGCGCCGGTTCTCCAGTATCTGGTCGGGGCGCCGCCCCGGATCTTCGACGTCCAGCGTCCGCACGCCTCCGTCCCCGTCGGTCACCACCTCGTCGAGCGAATGCACATGACTTGGCTCGTGCACGCGCTTGCGCCGGCTGATCAGACACGCGTTCTTCACGGTGCGATACAGCCACGTCCGGAACGCCTCGGGTTCCTTGATCTGCGCGGCGTGCCGGTACGTCTTCAGCAAGGCCTCCTGCATCGCGTCATCCGCGTCGTCGGCATGCCCGCAGACCAGCAAGCTGAAGCGGTACGCAATCTCCTGGGCGCGCATCAGGAGACGTTCCATCGCATGCTGGTTGCCGCCCTGCGCGGCACGAAGCAGCGCGGCATAGTCCGGATCGCGTCCGCTCTTCCCCGCGGCGCGTGTTGAAGGATTCACGTCGGCTCGATTCGTCACAATGCGGGTCATTGTACCGCCAACAAGGGGCCCCGGCGCGGATCGCGCTGCGTCGTGTCACCAAACCGAGCCGATCGGCATCTCTGAGGAGCGTATGCAGAATCTAATTCGCTTCCTTGCTTCTGTGCTGGCCATCGCCGGCACGGTGATTGTGCTGACCCCGGCGGTCGTCCGAGCCCAGGCCCCATTGACGCTGAACGAGGCCATCACCCGGGCGATCCGCCAGCATCCGTCCATGCGCGAAGCCGCCGCCGACGTCACTGAAGCCGAGGCCCGGGCGGACCAGGCCCGGGCGGCCTGGCTCCCGCGCGTAGATTTCGTCGAGGCCTGGCAGCGCGGCGACCAGCCGGTGTTCGTGTTCGGGTCGCTGCTGTCCCAGCGCCGCTTCGGCCCCGAGAATTTCGCCATCGACGCCCTCAACCACCCGGATCCGATCTCGAACTACCACACGGCCATCACGGCGGAGGAGCTGGTGTTCGACGGCGGCCGACGCGAGTCCGGCATCCGGCAAGCCAGGCTCGGCGCCCAGATCGCGAGCGTGGCCGGCCAGGACGCGGTGCGCGCCCTGCGCACGGCGGTCACCCAGAGCTACGGCCAGGTACTGATGGCTGTCGCTCAGCGCCGGGCGGCCGACGCCGCGCTGCAGTCGGCAGACGAAGACCTGCTGCGGGCCGAGCACCGGCGCGACGCCGGCATGGGCACCGACGCGGACGTGCTGGCCGTGCGCGTGCATCGCTCCCAGGTGCGCGAGCGCCAGATCTCGGCCGCCAGCCAGGAGACCATCGCGCGGGCGCAACTGAACGATGCGATGGGCGAGCCGCTCGACGGCGTCTATGCACTGCAGCTTCCGCAGACGGTCGACACGGCGCTGCCGACGGCGGCCGCCATCGAACGGGACGAACTTGCCGGGCGGGCGGACGTGTCCCAGGCCGTGCTGCAGGAGCAACTCGCGCGGGAGGCCCGGAAGAGCAGCCGCGGCGCATTCCTGCCCCAGGTCGGAGTCCAGGGAGGCCTGGAGTTCAACGGTGCCTCGTTCGCCGAACAGGCACGCTCCTGGGGTGTCGGGGCCTTCGTTCGGTGGAATCTGTTTTCCGGACTTGCAGACGCCGCCAGGCTGCGTGAGACCGCGGCCGCGCAGATCCGGGCCGAGGCCGGGCGCCAGCGCGTAGAGTCGGCCGCCCGCGTCGAAGTCCGATCGGCCATCGCGCGCGTCGAATCCGCCCGCGCACGAGAGGAAGTGGGCCGCACGGCGCGATTGCAAGCCAAGGAAAGCCAGCGCATCATTCGTGACCGCTACGAAGCGGGCCTGGCCAGCGTGAACGACGTCCTGCGCGCCGCCGACGCGGTGCTCGAAACCGAACTTCAGCACACGATGGCCCTCGTTGACGTGCTGGTCAGCGGCGCGATGCTCGATCGCGCCCGTGGAAAGTGATTGACGCCATGAAGACCGTCGCCCTTATCGCCGCCGGACTGGCCCTGACCATGTCGGCCGCTGCCTGTTCAACCCCCGAGCCTGCGCGCGGCGATGCCGCGGCCCCGATCCCCGTGGTCGTGACGACGACCGCAGCCCAGGACCTGTCGGAGTCGTTCGAGACCGGCGGCGTCGTCCGCGCCCGCGTGGTGGCGACGATTGTGGGCAAGATCATGGCCGAGGTCCAGTCCGTGGACGTGGTGCCGGGCCAGGCCGTCCGGGCCGGCCAGACCTTGGTGCGTCTGGACGCACGAGACCTCGAGGCCGGTCAGATTCGGGCCGCCGCAGGCGAGGCCGCCGCCCGTCACGGGCTGGCGGGCGCCGAGGCTGAACGGCAGGCCGCCGATGCCGGGCTTAAGCTCGCCCGCGTCACGTTCCAGCGGTTCACGGACCTGCGCGCCAGGAACTCGGCCACCCAGTATGAACTGGACGAGGCCACCACGGCACTGCGCGCCGCAGAGTCGCGGTTCACCGGGGCCGATGCCCGGGTGGCCGAAGCGAAGTCAGGCCTCGACGCCGCCACGGCGGCCTCCCGGGCTGCGTCAATCGGCCTGTCGTACGCGACGCTGCAGGCGCCCTTCGCGGGCGTGGTCACCGAGAAGCGCGTCGAGCCCGGCAACATGGCGTCCCCGGGGCAGCCGCTGCTCACGATCGAGGACACCCGGGCTTTCCGGCTCGAGGTGCGCCTCGACGAATCGCGCGCCGCGTATGTCCAGCTGGGCGCCGAGATCACGGTCCGGCTCGACTCGCCCACCAGTGAGGGCGCGGGGAACGCCACCGCCATCACGGGCCGCGTCGCCGAGGTCTCGCGCATGCTCGACCCGGGTTCGCACGACTTCCTGGTCAAGATCGATCTCCCGCAGCGCGCCACGGGACTTCGCTCCGGGATGTTCGGACGCGCAGCACTCCGCGGGCCGGCCCACCGGGGCATCGAGGTGCCGTCGTCGGCCCTGGTGCGGCGCGGCCAGATGGCCTACGTCTATGTCGTCGATGCATCGCGCAAGGCGAACCTCCGGATGGTAAACGCCGCCGACGAATCCGGCGAGCGCGTCGAAATCAGGGCCGGCCTCGTGCCCGGCGAACAGGTCGTCGTCAGCCCGTCGGCAGGGCTGGTTGACGGATCGCCTGTGACGCCCACGGCCGCCCTCACACCGCCGCCAACGCCGACGCCCCAGCCGGCACCTTCGACGGCAGGCCGCCCGGAGGCACGTCGATGACGCGGCCGCACGGGCTTGCCGGCCGCATGGCCGCGGCCTTCATCGAATCGAAGCTCACGCCGCTCTTCCTCATCGCCTCGTTGGCCCTTGGCCTGCTTTCGGTCATCGCGCTGCCACGCGAGGAAGAACCCCAGATCATCGTGCCGATGATCGACGTGATGGTCCAGATGCCAGGGGCGTCCCCGGCCGAGGTGGAGCAGCGAGTCACCCGGCCGATGGAGAAACTCCTGTGGGAGATCCCCGGCGTCGAGTACGTCTACTCCACGTCGAGCCCGGGCATGTCGATGGTCATCGTCCGGTTCTTCGTCGGCCAGAACGAAGAACAGGCCATCGTCCGCCTCAATCAGAAGTTGTCCGCCAACATGGACATCATCCCACCTGGAGTGTCCGGCCCGATCGTCAAGCCCCGGTCCATCGACGATGTGCCGGTCATGGCCCTGACGTTGTGGGGCGCGCGCTACAGCGATTTCGAGCTTCGCCGCGTCGCCGAGCAGTTGAATGAATCCATCAAGGAAATCCCGGACGTCTCCGAGGTGACCATCGCCGGCGGCCGCACCCGGCAGGTGTCGGTGGAACTGGATCCGGCTCGCCTCAACACGTACGGACTCGATCCCTTCAGCGTGCAGCGCGCTATACAGGGATCCAACCTCCGCCAGCGCGGATCGGACGTGGTAACGGGCAATCGCAGCCAACTGATCGAAGCGGGCAGCTGGATTGATGGCGCCGCCCGTCTGCAGGCCGTCGTGGTCGACGCCCGGGCCGGACGTTCGGTCTGGCTGCGCGACGTGGCGTCGGTGCGCGACGAGGATGCCGAGCCCACGTCGTTCGTGACGCACCACACCTCCGACGGCCGGTCGTACCCCGCGGTGACCATCTCGATCGCCAAGCGCAAGGGTGTCAACGCCATCGACCTCACCCGCCGGATCTCGGCCAAGCTCGAGACGGTCAAGGGCGTGATCGTGCCGGCCGATCTGAACATCACCGTCACCCGGAACTACGGGGAGACGGCGGCGGACAAGTCGAACGAGCTGCTCTGGCACATGTTCATCGCCATCGTATCGGTCTCGCTGCTCATCTGGCTCACGCTCGGCAGGCGAGAGGCGGCGGTCGTGGCGGTCGCCATCCCCGTGACGCTGGCGCTCACGCTGTTCGTCTTCTACATCTACGGCTACACGCTCAACCGGATCACGCTCTTCGC
>JAPKZP010000257.1 GCA_026393735.1 Acidobacteriota bacterium | reverse complement strand
ATGACGCGCAGACGTCAGGTTCCGCGGGGATGGCGCCTCGCCGCCGTTGTTCTCTCGGTGCTGCTGACGGGGGGAAGCCCCGCCGAGGCGTACCTCAAGGTCGGCATCAGCACGGGCACGCAACACGTGTCGATCAGGTGGGCGGCCACGCCGGTTCGGTACTACGTGAACGAACAGGCGCTGCCGGGCCTGAGCACCACCGACTACCGGGCGGCCCTCGACCACGCCTTCACGGCGTGGCAAGACGTCGGGTCGTCGACCATTGCATTCCAGTTCGCAGGCACGACGTCAGGTTCGCCGCTCGACGCGGATGGCCTGACGGCGCTGGGGTTCCTGTCGCGTCCTGACCTCGACCGTGTGCTCGGCTCGACCGGATTCATCATCGACACGGTTACCGGCGAGATCGTCGAAGGGGGCATCCTGTTCAACACGATCTTCCCGTGGTCGACCGCGTCGGCGGGTGAGGCCGGGAAGTACGACCTGGAGTCCATCGCCCTGCACGAGATCGGCCACCTGGCGGGACTGGGGCATTCGGCCCTCGGCGAGACCGAACTGCGCGCGGGGGGGCGCCGCGTGCTGGCGACCGAATCCGTGATGTTTCCCATTGCGTACTCCGCGGGCAGCATCGCCGGACGCACCCTGCGGGCCGACGATATCGCGGGTGTCTCCGACATCTACCCGGAGAGCGGATTCCGCACCAGTACCGGCAGTGTGACCGGCCGAGTCACGAAGAACGGCCAGGGCGTGTATGGGGCGCACGTCGTGGCGTTCAACACGGCGACCGGCAAACTGGTGGGGAACTTCGCCCTGAACAGCGCGGGAGAGTTCGCCATCGCGGGTCTCGACGCCGGCTCGTACCTGCTCCGGGCTGAACCGCTCGACGACGCCGACGTGAGCGCGTTCTTTCCGGAAGATGCCGTGGTTGACGTGTCGTTCCAGGTGACGTACCTGGAACGCCTCGCGATCGTGCCGCGCGGCGGCAACGTCGGGCCGTTCGACATCAAGGTGGCAGCGCGATGACGGCGGCGGCCCGGTGGTTCACACGAGCGGCCATGGTGCTGCTGGCCGCGGCCGCACCCGCCGCCGCGCAGTCGGCCTCCGAGACAGGCGGACGGCTGGACATCGGCGGATCTGTGTCGTGGACGGCGTCCGCACCTCTTGGCAGCGCGTCCGCGTCGCTCACCCCGAACCTGGGACAGCCGGCCTACACGCTGTTCACCGCGTCGGCGGAAGCTGGCCGGGTCTTCGGTGGCGACGTCCGCGTCGGGTACCGGCCGTGGCCGGCCGTGGCGATCTCGGCCTCGACCGGGGTGGCGCACGTCCCCGTCAACGTGTCGATCGCCGGAGACGCGGAGAGCCCCGCGAATACGGCGTTCACCGGAGAGATCCTGCTGCAGTGGTCGCTCGAGGGCCGCCTCGACTGTGAAGTTCGCGGCCTACGATTCGCGCACGGCCGCGCGCGCCCGTTTGTCCTGGCGAGCGCCGGCGTCATCAGACAATGGCACGAGGACCACGTGACGCATGAGTCCGGCCGCATCTACCAGGCGGGAGGCGGCATCGCCTGGACGCTGGCGGATCGGCCCCGTTCGCTGGTTTCCCGATGGAGTCTCGTGGCCGAAATCCGGGTCGCCCGCATCACCGGCGGCTATCACTGGGGCACCGCCGCGCGAACGTCGCCCGCGTTCGGGGCCGGAGTCGTGACGGCGTGGGGACGGCGATGAAGTTCGGGCATAATAGTGGCCTCATTTTCATGGAGAGTCCGGGAACATGACGAACGTCAACTCCTTCGGCACCGTGCGGGATCTCGTCGTCAAGGGAGACCGCCTCAAGTACTGCAGCCTGCCGGCCCTCGCCGCCGCGGGCTTTCCGGCCGTGGCCCGCTTGCCGTTCTCGTTGAAGATCCTCCTCGAGAACCTGTTGCGCCACGAGGACAACGCGTTCGTGAAGGCCGCAGACATCCGGGCGCTGGCGGCCTGGGATCCGAAGGCGAACGTCGAGAAGGAGATTGCCTTCACGCCGGCGCGAGTGCTGCTGCAGGACTTCACGGGCGTCCCCGCCGTAGTCGATCTCGCGGCGATGCGCGACGCGATGGCGCGATTGGGCGGTGACCCGAACAAGGTCAACCCGCTCCAGCCGATGGAACTCGTGATCGACCACTCGGTCCAGGTCGACTACTTCGGCACGGCGGACGCGTTCCACCTGAACGCCGATCTCGAGTACGCGCGGAACAAGGAGCGCTACACGTTCCTCCGCTGGGGGCAGAACGCCTTCGCCAACTTCCGCGTCGTGCCGCCCGAGACGGGCATCGTCCACCAGGT
>JAPKZP010000080.1 GCA_026393735.1 Acidobacteriota bacterium | reverse complement strand
GCGCGAACCGCCGCCACGAGGTCGCGCAAGACCCGGGCCTGTGAGATCGGCCGCGGGCGCGCCCCGCGGTCGGGTCCCTCCACGTTTTGCGCCGGGAAGACGCGCCGCAGCGGGGCGGCCCACACCTCCAGGCCGGCCCGCTCGAGCGTGTCGGCCGCGCGCTCGTACTCCAACCGCGTCGTGCGAATGGCCGGGCTCCCGCTGAATTTCCGGAACGCCTCCATGTCGTCGGCGTCCGAGAAGACGGAGACGGCCTTCCGCAGGCCGTGCGCCGAGAACGACAGTTCGTGCGGATTGGACTCATCGAGCCGCTCGTAGAGCCGGTCATCGCCCTTCACGAGCGTTCTGGCCTCCTCGCGCGCGAGGCGGGGGACGAATGCCCGGTTCGTGACCCGGTCAGCCAGCATCTCCACCAGGGGATCGGTGACCGGCTTCCGACCGCCAGCCAAGACCGACTGGCCCATCACGCAGGATCCGAAGATGTGCGGCGCGACGAAGCGCGGCCCTCCGCGTGGCGCTGGCGCGTGCCAGCCCTTGCCTTCACGCCCCACGAGCCGCGCAGGCACGCGGCGACGGCTCTCCAGCACCGCTGTCGGGAAGCAGAGGTTGAGCAGCACCCACCCAATCGCTGGCGCCCGACGGCGCAGCTCCAGGGACAGCCGGCCAACGGTCATCCATTCGATCGTGCCGGCGCCTGGGTGCTCCAGATAGTAGGCGGCCAGGGCAATGGAGTGGCCGCTGAGGACCAGGAGGCCCCCTTCGTGCGATCCATCGCGGGCTTGATGGGCGCCGATGGCGTCGAACGCCCCAACGAGTTCGTCGTAACTGTCGGCCAGGAGGCGATGGTCGGGCGGCACCATCGCCCAGGCGGAGCTGGCGCCTGCCAGACCCACGCCGATGACGGAGTAGACATTGGAGCTCCGGATGGCCTCGACGGCCGCCCGCTGCGCGGCAGAGAGCCCCTCCAGCGACGCCTCGTTCACCTGGCGCACACCCCTCCTGAAACTCGCATGGTCCTACGTCTCGGCCGGATGCGCAACCTGCGGAACTTGCCGAGCCGTCGGCGTGCTAGCGTCACTGCCGGTTGACGAGTCTGTCCGCTTGGTGCTAGGAATGAACCGCGTTTTGCTTTGCTATGGGTTCCGCTGAGGAAAGGTGTCCCATGAAAGACGACGATCCGGAAGTGAAATCGACTGAGACTCCTGCGCCCGCGCCGCCAGAGCAGGGAGAGCTGTCCGACGACCAACTCGAGGGTATCGCCGGCGGGATCAGCAGCGAACCAGTCTATTCCGTCAGGTCTGCTTTGCCGCTCAACCCGGCACTCGGCGGACTGATCAATCCTGCCTCCGTCCTTACGATCCCAAGGGACGTCCTCGCGGGCAAGTAGTGCGCGGATCGCCTGACGTCTGGTTCATCCAGGGGGACTGCGCTTCGAGCGCACGCCTGTTCTCATGGGTCTGCCCGCTCCGCGCTCTGCCTTCGCGTGCCCTCGGGTCCGATTAAATCATCTACGTTCGGCACTGGCGCAGGGATGTAGAATGGCCGCCGATGCGCAAGGTCCTGTTCCTCTTCAGCAGCCTGAATGACGACGATGTCGAGTGGCTGATCTCGGCAGGCACGCTGCAGAGGGTCACTGCCGGCGACGTGCTCGTCGAACAGGACGGTGTCCTCGACTCCCTCTTCATCGTAGTCGCCGGCACCTTCGCGGTATCGGTGACCGGGCCCCCTGTCGACGAGACGGCCCATCACGCGCCGAAGGTGGAGCCGCGAGTGGTGGCCTATCTCCAGGCCGGCGACATCGTGGGCGAGATGTCTTTCATCGACTCGTACCCTCCCTCGGGAACCGTCACGGCGGTGGAGGACTCGAGGGTCCTCGCCATTTCGCGGGCGCGCCTGAACGAACGGCTCATCGTCGGGACATTCGGCCTGAGGTTCTACCGCGCGATCGCCGTGCTCCTGTCACATCGTCTCCGCGCGGCCAACGCCCGTCTCCGTGATGCCGCGGTCGGTCCGGGGCGAGAAGGCACCGACACGGTGTCCGAGGTCGACCCCGGGTTGATTGAGGCGGTGTCCGTGGCGGGGGCGAGGTTCGCCCACCTGGTGCGCCAGTTGGGTGTGTGACCGACGATCGGAACGCGCGTGCGCTGACGACTCGGCGAGTGACCGCACATGCCCGACGAAAAGAAACGGCCGCTGGAGTTCCGCAAGGACGCGCTCGAGGAACTCTCGACGCCCGACCGCCTCGACCAGTTGGTGTCGATCGTCGGGCCCAGGGACTGGCTCGTCCTCGCCACCCTGGGCCTGCTGGCCGCGCTTACGATTGGATGGGGCTTCCTGGGCCGCCTGCCGACCACGGTGACAGGCCGGTCAGTCTTGATCCGTCCCCGGAGTATGGTGCCGATCCAGGCGACGACAGCTGGCCGCCTCACGGCACTCCACCTCCGGGTCGGGGACCACGTCAGGAAGGGAGACCTCCTTGCTGTCATCGACGTCGCCGACCTGCGGGCGCAGCGCGAGTCGGCCGCCCGGCAAGCGGCCGACCTGGCGGCGCAGCACCGCGAGAAGTCAGTCATCGAACGCGAGCGGACGCGTTTGAACGAACAGGACATTCGCGCCCAGCGGCAGCTCCTCGAATTGCAGCGTCAGAACCGGGAGGCGAGCCTCCGCAATGCCGAAACCCTGAGCGTCATCATCGAACGGCGTCTCGCGGGTCAGCGGGCGCTCGAAGGCCAGGGCTTGATCTCGAAGCTGGACGACGGTTTGCTGAACGCCGAGAACGCCAGGATCGAGAACGACGGCACCATCAAACAACTGCGGGCGGAATTGCGGCAGATCGAGGCGCAGATCGAGCAACTCGCCGTGCGCGCCCGGGAGATCAGCCTGGCCGCGCTCGAATCATCGACAGCCCGAAACAACGAAATCGAGCGACTGACCGGCACGCTCGCCGTCCTCGACGCGCAGATCGCGCGCGACGGACGCATCCTCAGTGAACGCGAAGGTCGCGTCATCGAGACGTCAGTCTCAGCGGGAGAAGTCGTGCCTGACGGTGGCAGGCTGGGCGTCGTCCTCTTCGACGACGAGGCATCCCCGCTGCGGTGCCAGGCGTACTTCGCCGTGGCCGATGGGAAGCGCATTCGGCCCGGCATGCGCGTGCTCGTCACACCCGACGCGGTCAAGCGTGAGCGTTTCGGCGGCATTTCGGGTACGGTCCGCTCGGTCTCTCCGTTCCCGGTGACCCGGGAAGGTACCGCGGCGGTCCTGGGCAGCACGGAGGTGGCCAGTTGGGTACTCGCCGCCGGGCCCTCCCTCGAGGTGCTGATCGACCTCCAGACAGATCGCACGACGCCGAGCGGATTCCGCTGGACCTCGTCGCGCGGCCCCGACCTCCAGATCTCGTCAGGCACGACCGCCTCGAGCCGTGCGACGGTCGAGGAACGCGCGCCGATCACCTACCTGATGCCGTTCCTGAGGTACCTGAGTGGGGCGTATTGACACCGTCCGGGCGTGGATGGCCACCGTCCATCGCCGGCGGCGTGTCCGCACGCCGACCATCCTCCAGATGGAGGCCGTCGAGTGCGGGGCCGCCGCCCTGGCCATCGTGCTGGCCTACCACGGACGGTGGGTGCCACTGTCGGAACTCCGCCGCGAGTGCGGCGTCTCCCGGGATGGCAGCCAGGCGTCGAGCGTACTGAAGGCCGCTCGACGCTACGGCCTAATCGCCCGGGCCTTTCGCGTGGAGATGGAAGACCTCGGCGCCATGGCCCGTCCCTACGTGGTCTTCTGGAACTTCAATCACTTCCTCGTCGTCGAGCAGATCGCCCGGGATCGCGTGTATCTCAACGACCCGGCCACGGGCCCGCGCACGGTGACGCCCGACGAGTTCCGCCGCGCCTACACGGGACTGGTGCTGACGTTCGAGCCCGCCCCGGTCTTCGCCCCGGGCGGCCATCGGTATCGCGTGTTGCCGGCGTTGGCGGCCCGCCTCCGGGAGTCGAGGTCGGCCGTCGGCCTGGCGATCGGGATGGGGTTGTTGCTGGTTGTTCCCGGCATTGCGATCCCGGTGTTCAGCCAGGTGTTTGTCGACGAGATTCTGATTCAACAGAATCACGACTGGCTGCGGCCGCTGCTGCTCGGCATGGTGGCGACGGCCCTGCTGCGGGCGTACTTCCAGTACGTCCAGCTGCGGCAGCTCTGCGCGCTGCGGACGAAGCTGGCGGTCGTCCTGGCAAGCGGTTTCCTGTGGCACGTCCTGCGGCTGCCGCTGGCGTTCTATTCGCAACGGTTCGCCGGGGATATCAGCGGGCGCGTCCAGACGAACGACCGGGTGGCCGATGTGATCGCCGGCCAGCTCGCCACGACGGTCATCGACGTGCTGATGGTCGGGTTCTACGCGGCCGTGATGCTGCTCTACGACGTCCCGCTGGCCTTGATTGGCATCGCCGCGACGGTGGTGAACCTGGCGATCTTCCAGCTGATTTCACGGCGCCGGACGGACGCCAGCATCCGCTTGTCCCTTGAGCTCGGCAAGGTGCAGGCGGTGTCGATCACAGGCCTCCAGAGTATGGAGACCATCAAGGCCTCCGGGCTGGAGTCCGATTTCTTTGCGCGATGGGCCGGCACGTTTGCCAAGACCGTGCGGGCGCAGCAGGAACTCGAGGTCACCACCCAGAAACTCTCGGTCCTCCCGTCGTTGATCGCCTCCCTCACAGGCCTGCTCGTGCTCAGCGTCGGCGGCCTGCGTGTGATGAACGGTGCGTTCAGCATCGGGATGCTCGTGGCGTTCCAGAGCCTGATGCAGAGCTTCCTGCAGCCGGTCTCAAACCTCGTGGGCCTCGGCGGCACCATCCAGGAACTCCAGGGCGACCTGACGCGCATCGACGATGTCGTGCGAGAACCCGCGGACCCGCAGGTCGACGCGGCGTCCGGGTCCCCGCCGCCGGCCACCACGCGGCTCACGGGCGACATCGAACTGGTGGACGTCACCTTCGGGTACAACAGGCTTGGACCCCCGCTCCTCGATCGGTTCTCGCTCAGGGTGGCCTCCGGGCAACGGGTCGCCGTCGTCGGTGCCAGCGGATCGGGCAAGTCGACGGTGGCCCGCCTCCTGACGGGCCTCTACGAACCGTGGTCAGGCGAAATCCGGTTCGACGGGCAACCGAGGGCGGCTCACAGCCGCGCGCGTCTCACCGCGTCGGTGGCGATGGTGGAACAGGACGTGTTCCTGTTCGAGGGATCCGTTCGTGACAACCTCACGCTGTGGGATCGGACCGTTTCCGATGACGCGGTGGTCCAGGCCTGCCGGGACGCCTGCATCCTCGACGCGGTCATGTCGCTGCCCGGCGGATTGGACGCGGAACTGGCTGAAGGGGGCCGGAACCTGAGCGGCGGACAGCGCCAGCGCCTCGAGATCGCCCGCGCGCTCGTGCAGAACCCGTCGGTGCTGGTCATGGACGAGGCGACCAGCGCACTCGACGCCGAGACGGAACAGATCGTCGACAGGAACCTGCGACGGCGCGGCTGTTCGTGCGTGCTCGTCGCGCATCGCCTCAGCACGATCAGGGATTGCGACGAGATCATCGTCCTGCAGCACGGCAAGGTGGTTGAACGCGGCACGCACGACACGTTGATCGGCGCGGGCGGGACCTACACCGCGCTTATCATGGCGGCTGGCGGGGCGCTGGCGTCCCAGGGGCCGCAGGCAGGCGAAGGCCCTTCCGCCGGCACCGCCGATCGAGGTCGCCATGAGTGACGCGCGGCCACGGCCCGGCGCGCGGCACCTGGCGGGAAACGAGCAGGTGTGGCTGGACGACCCCGCGTTCGCGTGGACCCTCATCACGGGGGCCCTCGCGCTGTTCGCCGTTCCGATGGACGGCGCGCAACCGAGCGGCCCGCGGCGTGCCGTCCTCACGCTCGAGCCGGGGATGGTCGCGTTTGGCCTGCCCCGGCGTCCGGCGGGTCCCGTCCTGCTGGCGGTCGCGCTCGGCGATGTGGACCTGGAGATTCGGCCGACGTCGGAGTGCTTCGCCGGTGACGCTGGCCGATCGGTCGGCAGGAACGCGCTGCTGCGGTGGATGCAGGCGGTGCTGCCGTCGTGCGGCCTGGTGGCCGCTGACGTGGGACGCACGGTGGGGGCAACGGACGTCGACCTCCTCGGCGCGCTCGCCGACTTCAACGCGTGGTTTGTTGGTGCGCTCGCCGCTGCACTTGCGCGCCAGGCCGAGGACGATGCCCGCCGCATCGGCGAGCGAGCGCGCCAGCGTCAGTCGGACGCCGAAAGGGCCTTGACCAGGCTCGCTCGCCTCATGGGGCGGGTTGACGGCGCGCCAGACCGTCGCGAGACGATTCCGCTGGTCGGCGCATTCCGGGCCGCGGCGGCATCGATCGGGCTCGCGGTGGTCGCTCCCGCCGGGTTCGACCGTGCGCTCGGGCGCGACCAGGCCGTCCGCGCCCTGACCGCCGCGTCGCAGTTGCGTGTACGCCAGGTGACGCTGGCCGGTCGGTGGTGGCGCCAGGACGCCGGCCCGCTCGTCGCCTTCCGTCGCCACGACGATTCGCCGACGGCTCTGCTTCCGACTCCTGGCGGCCGCTACGTGCTGGTCGATCCGGCCGACAACACGCGAACACCGGTCACCGCGGCCGTCGCGGCCGGCCTGGCGCCCGCGGCCTACACGGTGTACCGGCCGTTCGTCGGCGAGGCGACCTCGCCGCGGGACCTGGTGCGGGGACCTGCTGCGGTTCGGCTTTGCGGGAGAGCGGCGAACGGTCATTACCATCTTCGCGGCCACACTGTCGGCAGCGCTCGTCGGCACCATGGTTCCCGTGGCGACGGGCATGCTGATCGACCACGCGATTCCCGATGCCGACCGTTCGCTGCTGCTGCAACTGGCGGGCGCGCTGGCCGCGGCCGCGTTCGGCAAGCTGTTGTTCGACGTGGCACGCGGCTTCGCCACCATCAGGCTGCAGACCGTGTCCTCGCACGTCACGCAGGCCGCGGTGTGGGACCGCCTGCTGGCGCTGCGCCCGTCCTTCTTCCGGCAATTCACGACGGGTGAACTCTCGAATCGCAGTCTCGTCGTGAGCCTCGTGCACCGGCGCCTGAGCGGTGCCACGCTTCAGTCGGTGGTGACCGGCGCCGCCGCGCTGCTGAACTTCGTGTTGATGGCTGCCTACGGCGGATCGCTGGCGCTGCTGGCGGTCGCGGCGGCCGCGGTGGCGGTGTCCGTGGTCGTGCTGGGCGGCCTGCGGATGGTCGAGGTCCTGACGCGCCTCAGGGCCATCGAAGGCCAGATCTTCGGGCTCACGGTGCAGCTCGTGCAGGGTGTGTCGAAGTTGCGCGTGACGGGTGCCGAGAATGCGGCGTTCGCACGCTGGGCCGATCGCTACGAGACTCAGCAGCGCCTCGCACTCGGCGTGCAGCGCACCCAGGATCGCATCAGCGTCGTCCAGCGCACGCTGCCCGTGCTCAACTCGGCAGTGCTTTTCTGGCTCGCCTACGAGTCCATCCAGGCAGCGAACGCCGGCGAGGGGCTGTCGACCGGCGCGTTCCTGGCGTTCAATTCGGCGTTCGGGTCGTTCCTGGCCGGCACGACAGATCTGGGCGCAACGGCCGTCCAGGTCATGCGCGACCTCAGCTTGTTCAAGACGGCTCGGCCCATCCTGGAGGCCGAGCGAGAAGTGGACCGGCGGAGCACATCACCGGGGTGCCTGATCGGCCGTCTCTCGCTCGATCACATCAGTTTCCGCTACCGGCCCCAGGGGGCGCTGACGCTCGACGGCGTGTCGATCGAGGCGCAGCCGGGGCAGTTCATCGCTCTTGTCGGGCCCTCCGGGAGCGGCAAGTCCACCATCCTGCGCATCGTGCTCGGGTTCGAACGGCCTGAGACGGGCACCGTACTTCTGGACGGGCAGGACCTCGCCGGGCTGGACGTGTCGGCGGTGCGCCGGCAGCTCGGCGTGGTGATGCAGGCCAGTCACATCCTGCCCGGCACGGTCTTCGAGAACATCGCCGCCGGCGGCATGCTGACGTTGACCGAGGCTGCAGCCGCGGCTCGGGATGCCGGTCTCGAAGACGACCTCGCCAGCTGGCCGATGGGCCTGCACACGTACATCAGCGAGGGAGGCACCAGCCTGTCCGGAGGTCAGCGGCAGCGCCTGCTGATTGCGCGGGCACTCGCTCACCGGCCGCGGATCCTGTTGTTCGACGAGGCCACGTCAGCGCTCGACAACCGCACCCAGGAGATCGTCAGCCAGAGTCTCCAGAGCTTGCGCGTCACACGCATCGTCATCGCGCACCGGTTGACCACCATTCAGAAGGCGGACCGTATTTATGTGATCGACCAGGGCCGGGTCGTGCAACAGGGCTCGTTCGAGGCGCTCTCCCGGGAAGAGGGGTTGTTCCGGCGGATGATGGCGAGGCAGATGCTCTGAGGCGACGTCCGGCTCGAGAGAAGCCAATTGCCAGACGGCGCGGCTGGTGAGGCGCGATCCGCGCGAATGCCGTGGCGATGTTTCTGGCTGATGTTTCTGGCTGGCGTCCCGGCATAAGGTGCCCGATAATGGCGCCGCAGCCCTTCGTGGCCGCGTATGGGAGGAGCGTCGATGATGTTGTGGTGGCATTGGGCCGTGCTGGGATTGCTGCTGGCAGCCGCCGAACTGCTGACGCCCGGCGGGTTCTTCGTGATCTTCTTCGGCCTGGCCGGCCTGGTCGTCGCCGTCCTGGTGGCCGTGGGTCTGGCCGAGCCGCTCTGGCTGCAGATCCTCTTCTTCTCCATCGTGTCCGTCGGCGCACTGCTCCTCTTCCGCAACCCGCTGCTGCGGTGGATGGCGCGCAACACGCCGCCGCCGATCAAGGTCGACAACCTGGTTGGCGAGGTAGCCGTGACCGCGGCGGCGATCGAGCCGGGCGGCATGGGGCGCGCAGAGCTGCGTGGCGCGAGCTGGAGCGCCCGGAACGGCGGCGCGGCGCGAATCGAGGCCGGCACCCGCTGCAGAGTCACGCGGGTGGACGGCCTCGAGATCTGGATTCAAGCTGAATGAGGTGAACCATGGGTGGAGCTGTCATCGTCTTTTTCGCGCTCGCCGTCCTCGTCATCATCATTCTGGCCAAGACCGCGGTGGTGGTGCCGCAGCAGAGCGCGTACGTGGTCGAGCGCCTCGGCAAGTTCTCCGGCGTCCTCGACGCGGGCTTCCACGTGCTGCTGCCCTTCGTGGACGTGATCCGCTACCGGCATACGCTGAAGGAACAGCCGAATGACATCCCCGCGCAGGTCTGCATCACGCGCGACAACGTCCAGGTGGGCGTGGACGGGATCCTCTACATGAAGGTGCTGAACCCGGAGCGCGCCTCGTACGGCATCTCCGACTACCATTTCGCCATCTCGCAGCTCGCGCAGACGACGCTGCGCAGCGAGATCGGCAAGATCGTCCTCGACAAGACGTTCGAGGAGCGCACCAACATCAACACGTCCGTCGTCACCGAGCTCGACAAGGCGTCGGAATCGTGGGGCATCAAGGTGCTGCGCTACGAAATCAAGAACATCACGCCGCCCGCCGACATCCTGGCG
>JAPKZP010000053.1 GCA_026393735.1 Acidobacteriota bacterium | reverse complement strand
TGACGCTCCGGCTCACGCAGGGCTGAAGCCCTGCGCCACATCTTCAACTGTCGTCGACTCAAGCGAGCTCCGGCCTAGGCCCGGTGAAGCGCCGATGCCGAAGAGCCGGGTCTCTACGCGGGCAGAATCCGACCGATGACCATGAGGGCCTGGACACACGACTGGACCACCGCGGGGCGGCGCGCGTCGCTGGAGCGCGGTATTGAAGGCGCCGCAGGGCTGGCTCTGGCCGTAGCCCTGGTGGCCGCGCTCACGGGCAGCGGAATCCGGTTCGGCCCCTGGACACTCCCCGTTCGAGAGGTGTGGCGGCCGTGCCTGCTGGCGGGCGTGCTGGTCGGCTGGCGCGCGCTCATGCTCCGACGTGCCGGAGAGGGCGGCGGGGCGGCGCCCGGTGAGTCCTCGGCCTCCGACGCCGCATTCTCGGTCGTCTGCTCGTGCGGAATCGCGACCGGCGTTCTCCTGTGGGCGAACCACCAGATCCGTTTCTGCGGAGGGTCGGACAGCTACGGCTACGTCAGCGCCGCTCATGCGCTGGTGAAAGGCCAGCTCATCCTGCCGCAGCCCATCGTCCAGTGGCTTCCGTTCCCCGGGGCGCTTCCGGTGGCAACACCTCTGGGCTGGGCCCCGGCACCGTCAGGAAACGCGATCGTGCCGGGATACCCACTCGGCCTGTCTATTGCGATGGCGATCTTTATTCTCGTGGCAGGCCCCGGCGCCGAGTTCTACGTCCCGTTCGCGGCCGGGATAGGCCTGCTGTTCGTCACGTATCGACTGACGGCGCGGCTGACCGACTGGAGGATTGCGGCGGTGGCGACGCTCCTGGTCGCATTCAATCCGGTCGTCATGAACATGGTGACCCAGCCGATGAGCGACGTGCCGGCGGCGTTCTGCTACCTGCTCGCGGTCTACGTGCTGCTCGTCGAACCCAGGCACCTGCCGGCTGCAGGGCTCGCCGCCGGGCTTTGCATCTGGACCCGGCCGATAATGGTCGTCACGCTGCCTGCCCTGCTCTGGCTCCTTCCCAGAACGCGCGACGCGTGGCTGCGGTTCGCGGCGGGCCTGGCGCCCGTGGCCGCCCTGATCGCGGGCGCGCAATGGCATCTGTACGGCGGTCCGCTCAAGACGGGCTACGGCGCGCCCCCTGGCCTGTTCCGCGTCTCGATGGTCGCGCTGAACGCGCCGACCTATGCCAGGTGGATTACGATCGTTCACAGTCCGCTCGTGTTCCTGGCGGTTGCACTGGGCGTGTGGCGCGCCCCGCGCCGACTTGTCATGGCCAGTGCCCTGGGGTTCGTCCTGGGGATCCTGCCGTTTCTGTTCACGGGGCCGTACTTCGACGATTTCGGGCTCATTCGTTACATCCTGCCGGTCCTGATTCCCTGCCTGCTTGTCGCGGTCATCGGCGTCGGTGACATGATGACGCGTTACCTGTCCCGTTCCGCCGCCGTTGCCGCACTGTCGGTCTTTGCCATCGCCGCGGCATCCTACTCGTACCGGGTCGTGGCCTCGGAAGGGATGTTCCATGGCGTGACGCAGGAGTCGAGGTACGCCGCCGTCGGTGACTGGATCCGCGATCACACGCCGCTGCAGTCCGTCGTGCTGGCCGAGATCCACAGCGGCAGTCTTCGCTTCTACGCGGATCGCACGACGATTCGTTTCGCCCTGCTGCCTCAGGATGAATTGGCCGCGACGGTGCGCGCGCTGGCGGGGCGCGGGATCGCGTGCTTTGCCGCCATCGACGGCGAAGAGGAAGAACGCCTGTTCCGCCAGCGCTTCTCCCGGGAGTTCGCGAACGTCACCATGGACCCCATCGGGGGTGTCAGAGGCACGATCTTCTACCGCCTGGAGACGAAGGGCTAAGGATGGCGCACGCGCCCCGCCCGTCGTCGTTCCCGCGCTGGGTCGCGCTGGCGGACGGATTCACGCTGGCGCTCGTTGTGCTCGCCGCCGCGATCGTCGTGACGGGCGGCCTGCGCGTGCACGTCTGGGGACTCGCGCTTTCAGTCACCGGTGCGTGGCGACCCGCCGTGTGCGCGGCGCTCGTCGCCGCCGTCCGCCATGCCGCGTTTCGGGGCGACAGTCTGTGGCGGCGGCTGACACGCCTGTTCGGCCCTCTCGGCGATCCGTTTCTCGAACCCCACGACGGCGCGCCCATTCCGGCGCGGGAAATCGCGACCGTGGCCGCGTTGATGGCGGCGGCCACGCTTGTGATGACCTGCCCGCAGGTCTTCCGGCTGGACGCGGTGAAAGACCTGGGCGACCCGTTGTTCTCGATCTGGCGGCTCGCCTGGGTGGCCCATCAGATCGTGCGAGACCCGCTCCACCTGTTCGAAGCCAACCTGTACTACCCGAGTCGCCTCACGCTCGCGTACTCGGATTCGATGGTGCTGCCAGGCATCTTGACCGCGCCGTTCTTCTGGCTTGGGGTCCCCGCGGTGCCGCTCTACAACGTGGTGTTGCTCTCCACGTTCGTGCTGGCCGGCGTGGCGATGTACGTGCTGGTGCGTTCGCTGACCGGGCATCGGCCGGCCGCGTGGGTCGCGGGCGTAGCCTTCGCGTTCTACCCGTTCCGGTTCCAGCACTACTACCAGATGGAGCTGCTGTGGGCATGCTGGATGCCGCTGGTGCTGTGGGCCGTTCACCGCACGCTCTCGCGGGGCCGCTGGCGGGACGGGTTGATGGCGGGCGGCGCCTTCGCGGCGCAGATGCTGTCGTGCATGTACTTCGGGCTGTTCCTCGCGGCGTACCTGGTGCCCGTCGGGGGAACGTTGGCGTTCGGTTCCGGCCGCCTTGTGCGCGCGGTGAAGCCGCTCGCGGCCGGCGCCGTGCTGGCGTCGGTGCTCCTGGTCCCACTGGTGTGGCCCTACGCACACGCGCGGCAGGAACTCGGCGAACGCTCGCCGTCCGAGGTGCTGTCATTCAGTTCCACACCGCAGGACTACCTGGTGGCACAGCAGACGAACGTGGTCTGGGGAAATCTGCTGGGTCGCGGCTCTCACGGGCCGGAGGACTCGTTTCCAGGAATCGTCATCGTCGTGCTGGCACTGGTCGC
>JAPKZP010000289.1 GCA_026393735.1 Acidobacteriota bacterium | reverse complement strand
TCCCGCACGGCCGCCTTGGCCTTCATCGTCCCGAACGTGATGATCTGCGCCACGTTCTCACGCCCGTACTTGCGGGTCACGTACTCGATGACCTCGCCCCGGCGGCGCTCGCAGAAGTCGATGTCGATATCCGGCAGAGAGATGCGCTCGGGGTTCAGGAAGCGTTCGAAGAGCAGATCGAACTGCATCGGATCCACGTCGGTGATCCGCATGCAGTACGCCACGAGGCTCCCGGCGGCCGACCCGCGCCCTGGCCCGACGGGAATGTCGTTGTCCCGGGCGTACCGGATGAAGTCCCAGACGATGAGGAAGTAGCCGGGATACTTCATCCGCTTGATGACGTCGACCTCGTACTGCAGCCGGGCCCGGTACTCCTCGATCGAGTGCCGCAGGCTTCCGGACGCGTTCAGCTCCTGCAGGCGCGGCAGCCGCATGTCGAAGCCCTGCCGCAGAATGTGGTCGAAGTACCCTTCCAGCGTGAACTCGTCCGGCACCTGGAAGTTCGGCAGGTACGGGCCGCTGTCCGAGAGGTCGACATTGCACCGCTCGGCGATCGCGACGGTGTTGTGCATCGCGTCGGGGACGTGACCGAAGACCT
Source organism: Acidobacteriota bacterium (assembly GCA_026393735.1). Taxonomy (GTDB): domain Bacteria; phylum Acidobacteriota; class Vicinamibacteria; order Vicinamibacterales; family JAKQTR01; genus JAKQTR01. The sequence continues at coordinate 4,003 of JAPKZP010000289.1, read as the reverse complement.
CGGCCATCTCATCAGGCGTCTTGAGGTAGAACTGGTCGCCGTAGTACTTCATCCGCTCGGCGTCGTTGACCGACTTGCCCGTGCCGATGCAGAGCAGGATGTCGTGCGCCCGGGAATCGTCGCGCGTGAGATAGTGCACGTCGTTCGTGCACACCAGCGGCATCTCGAGGTCGCGCGCGAGGGGCAGCAGGCCGTTGTTCACGAGCCGCTGGTCCTCGATCCCCATGAACTGGAGTTCGAGGAAGAAGTTCCCGGGGCCGAGAATGTCGCGGTAGGTTGCCGCCGCCTTCATGGCGCGCGCCGCCTGGTCCGCGCGCAGCTCACTCGGGATTTCGCCCTTCAGGCAGCTGCTGAGGCCGATGAGGCCCTTGCTGTGCTGCGCCAGCAGTTCCTTGTCGATGCGCGGCTTGTAGTAGAAGCCTTCCGTGTAGGCCGACGACGTGAGCTTGACGAGATTCCTGAACCCCTCGAGCGTTTCCGCGAGCAGGATCAGGTGGTTCGCCGTCTCGCCGGGCGAACTGCTCTTGCTGAGGCGGCTCGCGGGAGCCACGTAGACCTCGCAGCCGAGGATCGGCTTGATGCCAAGCTTGCGGGCCTTGTCGTGGAATGTGATCGCCGAGAACAGGTTGCCGTGCTCCGTCACGGCCAGGGCCGGCATCTGCAGCCGCTTGGCTTCGCCCAGCAGTTCGTCGATGCGGCACGCGCCGTCCAGCAGGGAGTACTCGGTGTGCAGGTGCAGGTGGACGAACTCAGCCATGTCACTCCCACTCAATCGTCGACGGGGGCTTGGAACTGATGTCGTAGACCACGCGGTTGATGCCCGACACCTCGTTGACCAGGCGCGACGACATCGAGGCGAGCAGGTCGGCCGGCAGGCGTGCCCAGTCGGCCGTCATCCCGTCCCGGCTCTCGACCGCGCGGATGGCGACCGTGTACTCGTAGGTGCGCTCGTCGCCCATGACGCCGACGCTGCGCACCGGGAGCAGCACGGCGAAGCTCTGCCAGAGCCGGCCGTACCAGCCGGCACGCTTGACCTCGTCCACGACCACGGCATCGGCGCGGCGCAGCAGGTCCAGCCGCTCCGGCGTGATCTCCCCCACGATTCGCACGGCGAGGCCGGGCCCCGGGAACGGCTGCCGCGTGACGAACTCCTCGTCCAGCCCGAGGGTCCGGCCGAGTTCGCGGACTTCATCCTTGAACAGCAGACGCAGCGGCTCGACCAGTTTCAGCCGCATGGTCTCCGGCAGCCCCCCCACGTTGTGATGACTCTTGATGGCCGCCGACGGCCCCACGACCGAGACTGATTCGATCACGTCCGGATACAGCGTGCCCTGCCCCAGGTAGTCGAACCCGCCGAGGCGCCCCGACGCTTCTTCGAAGACGTCGATGAAGGCGCGCCCGATGGCCTTTCGCTTCGTCTCCGGGTCGGTCACACTCCGCAGGGCGTCCAGGAACCGCGCCGACGCATCGATCGTCACGACCGGCAACTGGTACCGGGCCGCAAGCCGCCGCTGAACCTGCAACGCTTCGTCGAGGCGCAGCAGGCCGTTGTCGACGAAGACGCAGACGAGCCGGTCTCCGATCGCCCGATGGATCAGCAGGGCCGCGACGGTGGAGTCGACCCCCCCGCTGAGCGCGCAGATGACGCGGCCGCCCCCGACCTGTTCACGGATCCGGGCCACTGCCTCGTCCGCGTACGCGCCCATGCTCCAGTCGCCGCGACAGGCGCACACGTCACGCGCGAACCGGCGCAGGATAGCGCCCCCCTCGGTCGTGTGCGCGACCTCCGGATGAAACAGCAGCCCGAACAACCGCCGCGACCTGTCCTCCATGGCGGCTATCGGCGCATTCGCGCTGGTGGCGACCACGCGGAACCCCGGCGGGGCGTCGGCGACCAGGTCGCCGTGGCTGGCCCACACGTCGATCGCGGCCGGCAACCCCTCCAGCAGGACGCCCCGTGGATCACCCGGCACGACGGTCGCCGGCCCGTACTCGCGGTGCGGCGCCGGCGCGACGCGTCCGCCCAGCGCGTCGGTCATCAGCTGCATGCCATAGCAGATGCCGAGCACCGGCACGCCGAGGCGGAAAATCTCCGGATCGCACCGCGGCGCGTCCGGTTCCCGCACGCTGCGCGGTCCACCCGACAGGATGATCCCCGCCGGCCGGCGTTCCAGAATCGCGGACGCGCGCTCCCGCCACGGGACGATCTCGGCGTAGACCGACAGCTCCCGCAATCGCCGGGCAATGAGCTGCGTGTATTGCGATCCAAAGTCGAGAATGACGGTGGTTTGATGCGTCACAAGGATCACGCGCAGGCAGGCGACACTCCGCTGGCGGCGCCAGGACCATGGTTCCGAAGTTCTTTAGCGTATTATACCGGGGTGATCGATCGCGCGGACACGACAGTTTCATGCCCTCGCTTCCCGCCGCAGCAGACGACGCGGCGCCGGATTGCGAGGCGGACCATCGCGGTGGCCCTGGCCGTGCTCTCGACAGCCGCTGCGCCCCTGCCTCGCACCCAGCCGGCGCTTGCCGTTCCGGCGGCAATCATCTGGCAGAGCGCGCTCGCCGCGGCTCCCGCGTTCGGTCCGGCGTTTGACGCGTCGCAGCTCTACGTCGCGCTGCGCGACGATACCATCGTTGCCGTCAACCACGTCACGGGCGCCTCGGCGTGGACGGTCCCGCGTACGACGACCGTCCAGCCCGTCGTGACGGAGGGCCTGGTGATCGGCGCGGAAGGGACGGTCATCTGGGCGCTGGATGGCGCGACCGGAACGCAGCGATGGCAGCAGGATCTCGGGGCCGGAGCCGTCCTTGCACCCGTGGCCACACGTGCCGGCGTCCTGTGGATCACCGACCGTCAAGAGTGCGTGCTCGTCGCGGCGTCAGACGGATCCGTCAAGTGGCGAGCGCCGCTCGGCGCCGCGGCGACGGCAGTCCCGGCGGTCTCCGGCGACGCCGCGTGGACCGGCTTCGCAGACGGCCGCGTGCTCGCGCTGCAGCTCTCCACGGGCAAGACCCTCTGGACGCAGCGCGTGCTGGGCGCCGTCCGGATCCTGACCGGGTCCGGTGATCGCGTGGTCGTCGGCACGTCGGCCGATTTCCTGTTCGTGCTTGCGCGCGCCGACGGATCGCTCGCGTTCCAGTGGCGCACCGGCGGCGACGTGGTGGCCGGGGCCGCCGTTGATGAACGCCGCATGTACTTCGTCTCGATGGACAACACGCTGCGATCGCTCGACCGCCAGCATGGCGACATAAGATGGCAGACATCGCTGCCGACGCGTTCCGCGGGAGGGCCCGTCGTGTCCGGCAATGCGGTGATGATTGCCGGCGTCTCCCCGGAGTTGCGCATCTTCCACGCGAAGGACGGAGCAGCACTCGCAACGATCCTGTTGCCCGGCCGGGCCGCCCAGCAGCCCTACATCGCAGGCGCCGACGGCGCGGTAGGTGTCCGGGCGATCCTCGTCACGATCGGGGGACAGATCGTGGCGATTGGCGAGGTCGGGGACCCGCCGCTGGTGCCGTTCGGGGAGAGCATGGGCCGGGGCGCCGCGCCGACGGCGGTCTTCGCCGACCTGGCAGATCCGCCGCTGGTGCCGTTCGCCGCGAGCCTGGGCCCCGGCGCCGCGCCAGGAGCCGTCTTCGCCGACCTGAAAGATCCGTTCCTGGAGCCGCTCGACTTCCTGCCCGGCCGGCGTCTCGCTCCCGAAACGCTGCCGGCCCTTCGCTAAGGCTGCACCGTCAGGCGCGCGCGGTCCCGCTGGCTCGCTGGACCACCCGCGCGAGCCGTCCCACGCCTTCGACGATGCGCTCGGCCGTCGGCAATGAGAACGACAGGCGAATGAAGTGCTGGCCGCTGCCATCCACGAAGAAGGCCGCCCCGGCGACATAGACAACGCGCTCCGCCGTCGCCTGGGACAGCAGGGCTTCACCGTTGAGGTATCCCGGAAGGGCCACCCAGATGAAGAACCCGCCCTTCGGCTCCGCCCACGTGGCCAGGTTG
>JAPKZP010000787.1 GCA_026393735.1 Acidobacteriota bacterium | reverse complement strand
GCCAGCAGCGTGACGCAGAAGGCGGCAAACACGACGAACGCCACGCCCGCCACCGTCCCTGCAGACGGCGTCAGTATCCGCGCCGACGTGAGGAGGGTGAAGATGCTGCCAGCCAGGCCCCGCCGGATCAGGCCGAAGCGGTAGTCCAGCAGCCAATGCGCTTCGGCAAAGTCGTTCGGGTACCGCGCGGCCCGCGCCACGGTAACGGCCATGGCCCACGCCATCAAGCCAGTCTTGAACCGGATGTCGATGTTGCTCACAAGCTCCGGATTCTACGGCAGAAGCACCCGGATTGTCAGCCCACACTCCCATGACCTGGAGTGGCGTGAGGTGTCCCGTGACGGTGCCGTCGAGGCGTCGAACGCCACGCCGAACACGAGAAAGGCCCGAGGGCTGAGCCCCCGGGCCTGTGAAGCTGCGGGACGGTCGCTCGAGCGCGAAGGCGCTAGGCGGCGGCGCCGCGGATAGCCTTGTTGGCCGCCGTGAACAGTTCCTCCGGCGTGAACGGCTTGGCGACGTAGTCGGAGGCGCCTCGCTGAATGGCTTCGACCGCGGTGTCGATCGACGCGTAGCCGGTGACCATCACGACGGGCAGCTTCGGCCGGTGCTTCTTGATGGTCGGCAGCAGTTCGAGCCCGTTCGAGTCCGGCATTCTCATGTCGAGCAGCACGAGGTCGTACATCTCGTTGAGGATGCGGTTCAGCGCCTCGTTGCCCGAGAAGGCCTCGTCGACCCGGAACCCGCGCCGGCTGAGGGTGCGCCGCACGCTGTTCGCCACGACGGGCTCGTCGTCCACGACGAGTACCTTGCGTCCCGTGGCCTTGTTCGGATTCCAGCGCCCGGTCACGGCCATGTCGCTCCGGCCCAGCGCGTACGCGTACGCCTCGGAGGTCGCGGCCGCCACCTCGGCCATGCTGAACGGCATGTCGACATCGATGAAGTCCGCCGTCGACGTAGCCACCACCTGCGCCGTCTTCCGGCGGTCCGCCGCCACCAGCGGGCATTCGGGCTGCTTGCACACGCCCTTGGCCTTGTAGCGCTTGCACGCGCGCTGGCCGAGGTCGCAGAAGTCCAGCATCTGGACGTCGGACCGCGTGAGGTGTTCGACGTACGCGGGCGACGTGGCCGCCGCCACTTCAGCGCGGTCGAACGGCATGTCGACGTCGATGATGTCCTTCGCCTTCGGCAAGGTCCTGACCTGCGGCTTCGCCGCGGGCCTGCTCTTCATTACGATCGACACGCGCTCGAGGGCGAGAGCCAGCTCGTCAGGCGTGAACGGTTTCGGCAGGTAGCCGACGGCGCCCGCGCGCGTGGCGTCGATGGCCGACGCAATGGAGGCATAGCCCGTCATGATGACGACCGGGATATGGGGCCACCGCTCGCGGACCGTGCTCACCAGGTCGAGGCCGCCAGCCTTGGGCATCATCAGGTCGGCGAGGATCACGTCCACTGCCGGGTTCTTCTCGATGATGGCAACCGCCTCGGCGACGGTGAGCGCCTTTTCGACGGAGTGGCCGTTCCGGACGAGAATCTTCTCCACGCCCTGACACACCACCCGCTCGTCATCCACCACCACCACTCGCAGCGTCTTTGTTTGGATTGCCATTGTCGTTGCTCCTGGAACCAAGTCCACTATGCCCAAATGCAGCTTCCATGCCGAAACTCAGACAAGCAGACTCGAAACGGGCAAGTCCATGTTCGACAGTGGGATACGGAGGATCTTGGCTTTCAGCCGCAGACCCAAGTGATGGCCGTACCGCATGCAGGCCGTACGCACCGAGACGGGTGCGCAGGCCGTCTGGCCGCGGCTCTATGGCGGGCGACTGGACGCGCACACAGGAACGTTCGGGAAATCGGACGGTTTCGTGCAGATCGCGTGAACTGGCCACGCTCCGCCTCGTGCGTACCGCTCGTACGCAGCGCGCCGCGGAAGATATACACCCTGGACCGATCGGAATATCAGGACACTTCGGAGACGCCCAGATCCGCCGAGTCATCAGGCTCGTGTGCCTGGGGATCGAGGCCCGCGCCGCCCCGGATGCCATGGCGGCGCATCAGCATCTGGAAGTTGGGCCGCTGGATGCCGACGTCGGCGGCCGTGCGCGTGACGTTCCAGCCATTGCGTTGCAGCGCCTCGAGCACGAACTCGCGCTCGAGTTCGGCCACGGCCTGGTCGCGCAGCCGCTTCTTCAGCGCCAGGAATTCGCGGTTGTTTCTCGGGATGGTCAAATCAGCAGGTAGCGTCTGCCGCGCCAGCGTACGCGGCAGGTGGCGCGCTTCGATGACGTCGCCGTCACAGGCGATCACCGCGCGTTCGATGACCGCCTCGAGCTGGCGCACGTTGCCGGGCCAGTCGAACTGCTCGAGCAGCGTCAGGGCCTCGGGCGCGAAACGCGTCACCGATCTGCCGCACCGATCGCTCGTCTTCAGCAGGAGGTGGGCCGCCAGCAGCGGGATGTCCTCCCGCCGCTCGCGGAGGGGCGGGAGGGAGATGGGGAAGACGTAGAGGCGGTAGTAGAGATCTTCCCGGAACGTGCCGTCGCGTACCATCCGCTCGAGATCGCGGTTGGTCGCAAACACCAGCCGGACGTCCACGTGCTTGGTCTGCGTGGAGCCGACGGGCATGAACTCCCGCTCCTGGATGAACCGCAGGAGCTTGGCCTGGACGTCGACGTCCACGTTGCAGATCTCATCGAGAAACACCGTGCCGCGATTGGCCGACTCGAAGATCCCGCGCTTGTCGCAGACGGCCCCGGTGAACGATCCCTTCACGTGCCCGAAGAGTTCCGATTCGAGCAGTGTCACCGACAGCGCGCCGCAGTCCACGGCGAAGAAGCGCTCATGCTTGCGCGGGCTCATCGCGTGGATGGCGCGGGCTACCAGTTCCTTTCCGGTGCCGGTCTCTCCAATGATGAGCACGGTACTGGACGTCGTCGCGACCTTCCGGATGTTGCGGTACACCTCCTGCATCCGCGGGCTGGCCCCGACGATCCCGGCGAAGGTCGTCGCGTCGCCGCTGGCCTGCGCGTTCGTGCCGCGGCTGCGCATCAGCAACTGCCGCCGTTCCCACGCCTTGCGCGCGACGGCCGCCATTTCGTCCGGTGTAAACGGCTTCGGCAGGTAGTCGAACGCCCCCACCTTCATCGTCTCGACGACGGAGGCAATGGTTGCGAATCCCGTGATGACCACGGACACCACATCCGGGAACCTGGTGCGCAGCACCTCGAGCAGCTCCATGCCGCCCATCTCGGCCATCTTGAGGTCGGTGAACACCAGGTCGAAAGGCTCGCGCCCGAGGAGGTCGAGCGCGATGGCGCCGCTGAGGGCCGTCTTCACGTCGTACCCCTCGCGGGTCAGGATCTTCTCGCAGCTTCGGCAGATCGACGGCTCGTCGTCGACCACGAGCACCCGCGGCGCGTCCGCTCTAGTCATCGTCGGCGAGTCCTTCCACCGGCAGCCGGGCGATGAACGTCGTGCCCAGGCCCCGAGCCGTTTCGATGCGCAGTTCGCCGTGGTGGCGCTCCATGATGCCGTAGGCCACGGCCAGCCCGAGGCCGGTCCCCGTCTTCTTCGTCGTGAAGAAGGGCT
>JAPKZP010000747.1 GCA_026393735.1 Acidobacteriota bacterium | reverse complement strand
GGCGTGTCCGCAGCCGCCCGCCTCAACCTGCAGATTCCCGCCCCAACAGCAATGGGACGCGCACGCGTGTAGAATCGTCTGAACGGAGCTGCACACCCATGAAAAGACTCTTCATTCTGTTCGCCTGCCTCGCGGCGCTCGGCGGCGCCACCATCGTGCCCGTCCACACCCAGTCCCCTGCCGAGACGCGCCTGTTGAGGTTCCCGGCCATCTACGGCAACCAGGTGGTCTTCACCTACGCCGGCGACTTGTTCACCGTTCCGGCCACCGGCGGCGTGGCCCGGCGCCTGACGAGTGATGTCGGTTTCGAGATGTTCGCGCGCTTTTCACCGGATGGAAAGCAGCTGGCGTTTACGGGCCAGTACGACGGCAACACCGAGGTCTACGTCATGCCCGCCCTGGGTGGCGTGCCCAAGCGGGTGACGTGGACCGCCACGCTCGGCCGCGACGATGTGTCGGATCGGATGGGACCGAACAACATCGTGATGGGCTGGAAGAACGCCAGCCAGATTCTGTTCCGATCCCGGCGCACCGAGTGGAACGACTTCCGCGGGCAGCTGTACCTGGCGTCCGTCACCGGCGGTCCCCTCGAGGAGGTCCCGCTGCCGCGCGGGGGATTCGGCACCTTCTCGCCCGATGGCCAGCAGTTCGTCTACAACCGCGTCTTCCGGGAGTTCCGCACCTGGAAGCGTTACCGGGGAGGCCAGGCCGACGATGTGTGGCTGCACGACTTCCGCGCGAAGACGACGACCAACCTCACGAACAACCCGGCCCAGGACATCATCCCCATGTGGAAGGGCAACCGGGTCTACTTTGCCTCGGACCGGGACGATCACGGCCGGATGAACCTCTACAGCCTCGACCTCGGCACGAAGCAGACGAAGCAACTGACCAGCTACACCGAGTTCGACGTGAAGTTCCCGTCGATGGGCGATGCGGCCATCGTGTTCGAGAACGGCGGGTGGATCTACAAGCTGGATCTGGCCACGGACAAGGTCGAGAAGGTGCCGGTGGCGATTGCCGAGGACTTCGACCGGGGCCGCGAGTCGATCGTGGATGTCAGCCGGGCCATCACGAACTACGAAATCGCGCCCGACGGCAGCCGTGCCCTGTTCGGGGCCCGCGGCGACGTCTTCACCGTGCCGGCGAAGTACGGACCGACGCGCAACTTGACGCGCACGCCGGGAGTGCACGAACGCGATTCGAAATGGTCGCCGGACGGCAAGTGGATCTCCTACATCTCCGACGCCTCCGGTGAAGACGAAATCTGGATCGCACCGCAGGACGGGCGGGGCGCGCCGGTCCAGGTGACCACCGGCAGCAGCAACTACAAGTACCGGCCCATCTGGTCGCCGGACAGCAGGAAGCTGCTGTGGTCCGACCGAAATCAACGGCTGCACTGCGTCGACATCGACACCAAGGTGCAGACCACGGTCGCGGAAGCCACCGCGTTCGAGATCACGGACTATGCCTGGTCGCCCGACAGCAAGTGGGTGGCCTTTGCGAAACCCGAGGCCCAGGGGCCGCAGCGAATCTACCTCTACTCGCTCGAGACCCGGCAGACCGTCGCGGCGTCCGACGCCTGGTTCAACTCGTCTGACCCCGTCTTCAGCCCGGACGGCAAGCTGCTCTTCTTCGTGTCCGCCCGGAGCTTCAACCCGACCTACGGACAGACCGAGTTCCAGCACGTCTACACCGACATGTCACGGATCTACTTTGTGGCGCTCGCGAAGGACACGAAAAGCCCGTTTGCGCCAAAGAGCGATGAGGTCAAGATCAAGGATGAGCCCAAGGTCGCGGCGCCCGAGCCGAAACCGGCGGCACCCGACCTGAAGGCGACCGCGCCGCCGCAGATCCCGACGGCCGCCCCGAAAGCGGAGGTGAAACCCGCCGACGCCAAGCCGGCGGAGCCCAAGAAGGCGGACGGTGCGCCCGTCGTCACGGTCGACGCCGAGGGCCTCATCGAGCGCATCGCGGTCATCCCGACGCCGCCCGCGAACTACGCGTCGCTGACCGCTGTCGGCGCCCGCCTCTACTC
>JAPKZP010000500.1 GCA_026393735.1 Acidobacteriota bacterium | reverse complement strand
GGTGGTGACGCGCCTGGTCGAGACCGCCGCGGATGTCGAGCACCAGTTGACCGACGCCCTCGCCGCCATCGAGGCGATGACGGGCGAGGTGCACCGCCAGGACGTCGCGATGGTCGGCTTCGAATTGCGCGTGTCCCAGGCGGATGACGACCTCGCGCGCGTGCGCCAGAAGCAGGAACTGGTCACGCTCGACGCCCGCCGTGCCGAGGAGGAGATCGCCGGCCTCGATGCGCGGCACACGGAGGCCCGTCTGTCCATCGTGCGCCTCCTCGACGAGCAGCGGGCCGTCGACGACCGGCTGGCAATGGCGCAGCGCCGGCTGTTCGATGCGCGGGACGACGCCCGCGTGCGCAGCGAGCGCGTGCGCGACGCCATGGCCGGCCATGCGCGCATGCTCGAGCGGGCGGCGGCCGTGGCGCTGGAGGCGGCGCGGCTTGAAGAAGCCTGCCGTGAGATCGAATCGCGTCTCGCCGCGAGGCACGACGAGCGCGGACAGATTGAAGCCGATCAGGCCCGCCTGCAGCAGGAACTCGTGGACGGGCGGCGCACGCTCGACTCGGAAATCCGCGCGCTCGACACGGCGCGCGAGACGGTGCGCCACGCCGACGAGGCCGTCAATGGGCTGCGCGCCAGGAGCGACGAGCAGGAAGGCGCGATTCGCGACGCCCGACGGGCGCTCGATGCGGTGCGCCACGCACTGTCGGAGGCCGAGATCGGCCGGACGAAGGCGGAGAGCGACCTGGCCCACCTCGAGACCACAAGCCTCGACACCCTGCAATGCGCGCTGCACGCGGTCATTGCCGAGGTCGAGCAGATGGAGCGCGATGGCGACGTCAGCCCGGACTGGCGGACGATCTACGCCGAGGAGCCGGACGAGGACGCCGCCGCAGACGTCGAGGGCGCCGCCGCTGCCGGCGACGCGGGCGAACCCGCCCCGGCGGTCGCCGAGGTGCCGGGACGCGTCCTGACGCCGGAAGATGCCATCGAGGAGCTGAAACGGAAGATCGAGAAGCTCGGTCCCGTGAACATGATGGCCATCGAGCAGTTCGACGAACTGGACCAGCGCCACGGATTCCTCACGACGCAGCGCAAGGATCTCGTCGACTCGATCGCGTCGACGGGCGAGGCCATCAAGAAGATCGATCACACGACGCGCGTGCGGTTCCGGGAAGCCTTCGACGCCATCAATCTGTACTTCCAGGAAATGTTCGGCGTGCTCTTCGGCGGCGGCCGGGCGGGATTGACGCTGCTGGACGAGGAGGACCTGCTCGAGAGCGGCATCGAGATCATCGCGCAGCCCCCGGGCAAACGGCTTCAGAACGTCCAGTTGCTCTCCGGCGGCGAGAAGGCCCTGACGGCGATCTCGCTGATGTTCGCGATCTTCAAGTACAAGCCGAGCCCGTTCTGCCTGATGGACGAGATCGACGCGCCGCTCGATGACGCAAACACGGGACGTTTCCTCGACATGCTGCGGGGCATGCAGACCCACACCCAGTTCATCCTCATCACCCACAACCGGAAGACGATGGAAATCGCCGACCGGCTCTACGGGGTCACCATGGAGGAACCGGGCGTGTCGAAGCTCATCTCCGTCAAGCTGAACTAGGGGTCGTGGCGCGCGCCGTGCAGGCACCGGCAGGAACTTCCGGTCGTCGGCTTCCGTCAAAACCTCGTGGGGAGGGTTGCATGCCTCACGTCCGCTGGATTCGTCCCGTCGTCAACGCCGCGCTGCTGGCCGTCGCCGCCCTGAGCCTGGCCGCCTGCGACGTCGTCATCAATTCCATGGAAGGCGGCCGCGCCAAGGCGGAAGACGTCTGGACGCGGTCCTACACGCTGAGCGGGCCGGATGCCCGGATCGATGTCTCGAACGTCAATGGCAAGATCGAGGTCGAAGCCACTGACGGCACCGCGGTCGAGGTGAAGGCGGTCATCAGCGCGCGTGGGGGGACCGAAGAGGACGCCCGCGCCTCGCTGAAGCGCGTCGAAATCAAGGAAGAGGTGAGCGCGACGCACGTCCGGCTCGAGAGCAAGTACCCGCGCGAACTCGGGCGCAACGGCGTATCGATCCAGTACACGTTGCGCGTGCCGAAATCGGTGCGGGTGGGGCTCGACACGGTGAACGGCACGATCGCTATCGTCGGCGTCCGCGCCGGCGTCAAGGCCGAGACGACCAACGGCAATGTGGAAGGGCGGGGCCTCGGCAACGCCGTGACCGCGAGCACGACCAACGGCTCCATCAAGGTGCAGATGGCGGAGATGGGCGGCGACGGCGTGTCGCTCGAGACCACGAACGGCTCGATCGACCTGAAACTGCCCGAGCAGGCGAAGGCCACGCTGTCCGCGCGCTGCGTCAACGGCGGGATCGGCGTCTCCGACCTCTCCTTCGAGAAGCAGGGTGAGTCGACGCGGCGGAAGCTCGACGGCACGATCAACGGCGGCGGCGCCGCGGTGAAGCTCGAAACCGTGAACGGCAGCATCCGGGTCGGCCGGGCCGGATAGGTCGGGGCCGGCCGTCCCCCGAAGGGATTGCCTTGTGCCTTCCCGCCCGCGGCCCTTGCGCCTGTGCGCCCGGGTTCGTGACGCATGAACGAGGACAAGGCAGCTCGATACCACAGGCTCCGGCGCCGCACGGCCGTGTGTGCGGCCGCCTGGAGCGTCCTCCTCCTCGCCGGGCTGCTCGTGTCCGGCGGGTCCCATGCCTTGCGGGACCTTGCCGCGCGGGCCGCCGCCCATGCCCCGTGGCCGGGCGCGTTGTCATACCCTCTCACCGTCGCCATCTGGGCCCTGGTCGTGGCCCTCATCCATGAACTCGGGACCTTGCCGTTCGCCTTCTTCGGGGGCTTCGTCCTCGACCGGCGCTATGAGCTCTCGCGACAGACGGCGGGCGAGTGGCTCCGGGACCATCTGAAGGCGCTCGGGCTCGGGCTCCTGCTCGGCGTCGCGGCCGCTGTCGGCATCTATGTGGCGATGGCGTGCTGGCCGGTGGGATGGTGGGTGGCGGCGTGGATTGGCGCCCTCGCGGCCGGCGTGGCCATGACATGGGCCGCGCCCGTCTTCCTCCTGCCGCTGTTCTTCACGCTGAAGCCTCTTGGACAGGAGACCCTGAAGCGCCGGCTCCTGGCCCTTGCCGCGCGCATGGGGGCGCCGGCCATCGGGATCTTCGAGTGGCGACTGAGTGACCGGACATCGCGGGCTAACGCCCTTCTCACCGGCATGGGCTCAACCCGGCGCATTCTGCTCTCCGACACGCTCGTGGTGGACTATGACGAAGACGAGATTGAGGTCGTCCTCGCCCACGAGCTCGCCCACCACGTTCGGCACGATGTCTGGCGAGGCCTCGCCCTGCAGGGCCTGGTGGCCG
>JAPKZP010000635.1 GCA_026393735.1 Acidobacteriota bacterium | reverse complement strand
CTACGACCCGCTGATCGCGAAGCTCGCCACATGGGCCGAGACGAGGCCGATGGCCATCGCGCGCATGGCCCGGGCGCTCCGCGAGTACGACGTGCGCGGCATCAAGACGACCATCCCGTTCTTCCGGTGGCTCCTCGCCGAGGCGGATTTTCAGGCCGGCCGGTTTGACACGACGTTCATCGACCAGGCCCTGGTCCGCCGCAACGGGCGGCCGTTTCTCGAGGTGCCGGAAGAGGCCGAGCACGTGGCCGCCGTCGCCGTCGCCCTGCAGGCGTACACTCGCAAGGCCGCGAAGCCGGCGGGGACGGCCGCGGAACCGGTCAGCTACTGGAGGCGCGCCGCGCGCGCCGAGGGTCTGCGCTAGCGGGCCGCGAGACCGGGACCGGTTCGGAGAAGCTCATGGAACTGCAGATCGAGATCGGCGGCCGGGTGAAGATGGTCAGCGTCGAACCCGCCGAAGGCCTGTTCCGCGTGACGATTGACGGGACGGAGCGGCTCGTGGACGCGGCCGCCGTGGATGCATCGACGTTCTCGCTGATCTGCCTGAGCGATGGCCGCACCAGCCAGGAAGTCGGGCTGTCCGAGACGGCACTCGCCGGGGAGATCGCGGTGCACATGGCGAGCGGCGTCGCCACGGCGCGCGTGCTGTCGGGCGGAGCGAGCCGTTTCGGGCGCGGCGCCGCGTCGGCAACCCAGGCGGCCGGTACGCAGAACATCGTGTCGCCGATGCCCGGCAAAGTGCTCAAGATCCTCGTGAAGAAAGGCGACGAGGTGAAGGTGCGCCAGGGGCTGGCCGTCGTCGAGGCGATGAAGATGGAGAACGAGATCCGGTCGCCCAAGGATGGGACCGTCGCAGACGTCCTCGTGTCCGAGGGCACGTCGGTCGAGGCCGGGCGGCTGCTCGTCGTGGTGGAATAGCCCGATGGTCCGATGACTGTCACCGACACGGCCCGCCGCGTGGGGCGACATGCCCGCAGGGCCGGGATCATCGCCCTCGGCGTCCTCGCCGCCGGGATCGTCACGTCATTCAGCGTGGATCTGGCGGCGCTCGTCCCCAGCCTCCGTGCGCGCGCCGAATCCGCCGGGTCCAGGCGCATCGATCGCCCGCTGCACATCGGCGGCCTGTCGGTCCGGCTGTTCGACGGCCACTTCGTGGTGCGGGATCTGGTCATCGAGGGCCTGAAACCGACGGACGCTCCGTTCTTCAAGGCCCGCGAGATCGACGTCGCGATGCCCCTCTGGTCGCTCGTGCGGCGCGAGCTGAACATCATCAGCGTCGAGCTGACCGACTGGCAGATGAAGGTCGAGACCTTTCCGGGCGGCCGTCACAACTTCCCCCGGTTCGGATCGAACACGCCCAGCAGCGGGCCGAGCCCGATCAAGGTGTCGGCCGCCTACGTCCACGCGTGGCGCGGCCAGTTCACCTACGAGGACCACGGGACGCCGTGGAGCACGGTGGTCCGCAATCTGGACGTCACCGTGTTGAAGCTCGTGGGCTACCGCGGGTACTCCAGGTCGTCGAACGGCACGGTCACGGTCCAGCGCTACCTGCCGATGGCGGCGGCGCTCCGCACGTGGTTCCGCATCGACGACGGCAAGATCCTCCTCGACCGGATCGAGCTCGACACCGACGGCGCAACGACCCGCTGCACGGGCGTCGTGGACATCCGGCATTGGCCCGAACAGCTGTACAAGGTCGAGTCGGACGTGCATCTGCCGCGCCAGCGGGACATCTGGTGGGAGCACGAGCGGTTCACGCTCGACGGCGACGCGCACTTCTCGGGCACGTTCCACCTGTTCAAGGGCGGCCGCGAGCTGAAGGGCGATTTTCGGAGCGCGGAAGCCGGGCTGAACCAGTACCGGTTTCCGCAGCTCGAAGGGTCGCTCGTCTGGACGCCCAATCGCTTCGAGGTCACGCGCGCCAGCTCGGGGTTCTACGGCGGCGTCACCCGGTTCACCTACCTGATGGCGCCGCTCGGCAAGCCCGCACCGGCCCAGGCCCGATTCGACGTCACGTACTCCGACGTCGATCTCGGCGTGTTCAGTGACGCGATGGAATTCGACGGCCTGCGCCTGGCGGGCCGCGCGACCGGGCACAACCTGCTCGAATGGCCGCTCGGGCATTTCGCCGAGCACCAGGGCCACGGCGATGTGACGGCCGTCCCCGTGCCCGTCGTCGTCCTGCAGGGGCGGGCGCTGCCGGCCTCGTTGCCGGACCGTTCGGTCGCGCACGTCTTCGGGGATCCGTTCCCGCCGCTGGGCCGCGTGCCGATCGGCGGCAGCGTGCACTACTCGTACGGGCCCGAGTGGATCGACCTCGCGCCGAGCCGCGTAGCGACGTCCACCACGTTCGTCGAGTTCCAGGGGCGCACCGCGTACGGCGATCGATCGGTGATTCCTTTCCACGTGACCAGCACCGACTGGCAGGAAAGCGACCGGCTGCTCGCCGGCATCATGACGTTGTTCGGATCGCCGACGCGTCCCATCGAGATGGGCGGGGCCGGCACCTTCGACGGCGTGCTGCTCAACGCGTTCCGCAGCCCCCGCATCGAGGGGCTCGTGGTCGCGTCGCGGATGCGGGCGTGGGACGTGGACTGGGGCAGCGGCCAGAGCCACATCACGGTCGAGAACGGGTACGTCGACGTGAAGGACGCGGTCGTGCGAAAGGGGCAGGCCGAGATGCGCGCGGAAGGCCGCTTCTCGCTGGGCTATCCCCGCAAAGACAAAGGCGAGGAGATCAACGCGCGGATCCGCGGGGATCGCTGGGCGCTCGTCGACTGGCGCCACGCGTTCGGGCTCGACAAGTACAAACTCGACGGCGATCTCACCGCGGAGTTCCACCTCTACGGGGCCTACACGGGCCCGTTCGGGTTCGGCACGCTCGCGATCGCGCCCGGGGTGGCGTACGACGAGCGCATCAGCAGCGCGTCCGGGTCGCTGCGGTTCGACGGCACGGGCGTGTGGTTCGACGGCATCGAGATCCGCAAGGGCACGGGCGCGATCCGCGGGGCGGCGCGCGTGAACTGGGCGGGCACCTACTCGTTCAACGCGGACGCCCGGCAGATCCCGATTGAGTCCATCGACCTCCTCACGTTCCCGCAGACGCCGCTCACCGGGCTGGTGGACTTCACGGCGGGCGGGAGCGGCGCGTTCACCTATCCGACCTACGACGTCAAAGGCCGCTTCCGCGACCTGTACGTAAAGGACGAGGGCATTGGCGACGTCACCGGGCGAATCGCGATGCGCGGCGACGATGCGAACTTCGAGTTCGAGGCGGCATCATCTCGCCTGGCGGTGTCGGGCACCGGGAAGGTCACGCTCGTCGGCAAGTACCCGGCGGAGATCAGCCTGCGCGTCAACGACACGTCGCTCGACCCGTACGTCCGTCTCTTCACGACCGGATTGTCGCCGTTCGCGTCGGCGGTGGCGTCGGGCACCCTGCGCATCAGCGGCGCGCTGGCGAGCCTCAACGACATTGCCGCGTCGGCGCACGTGGACCGGCTCGACCTGCGCCTGTTCGACTACGCGCTGCGCAACGACGGCACGATCGATTTCGACCTCGACCAGAGCACGCTGCGGATCGGCCAGCTGAAGCTGACGGGCGAGGACACCCGGCTTGGCATCAAGGGCGAGGTCAATCTCGCGGACGAATCGTTCGGCCTGCAAGCGGACGGGGCCGCAAACCTCAAGATCCTCCAGGGCTTCTACAGGAGCGATATCCGCGCCGGCGGCCGGGCGGAGGTGGTGGCCGACGTCTCAGGCAGTTTCGAGCGCCCCCAGGTGGGCGGCAGTGCGACGATCATCGGCGGCCGGTTGCGCCACATGCTGCTGCCGCACTCGATTGACAATATCAACGGCCGGATCGCGTTCACGGGCAGCGGCATCCGCCTCGAGGACCTGACCGCGACCGTGGCGAACGGGAAGGCGGTCTTTGGCGGCCGCATCGGCCTGCAGGGCCTCTGGCCATCGCAGCTCGACCTCACGGCGAGCGGCGAGGCCATGGAGCTTCGGTACCCGGCCGGGTTCCGTTCCGTCGTCGACGCGGAACTGGCGCTGCGCGGCACGGTCGAGGACCCGCTGCTGAGCGGCACCGTGTCCGTCCGGCGCGCGTCGATGCGCCGGACCATGGATATCGGCGCCGGGTTGGTGGAATTCGCCGGCACGGGCGCCGGCACCGCGGCGGCTCCGACGGCGGCCGTCGCCGTGGCCGCAGCCCCCGCGTTCCCGCTCCGCTTCGATCTGCGCATCGTCGCGCCATCGTCGCTCGAGATCGACAACAAGATGGCGCGGATCACGTCGAGCGCCGACCTGACGTTGCGCGGCACGGTCGACAAGCCGGCGCTGCTCGGGCGCGCCGAGGTCGAGCGCGGGGAGATCTGGTTCGAGGGCCGCCGATACATCGTGACCCGCGGCACGATCGACTTCTCGAACCCCGCGCGCATCGAACCGTCGTTCGACGTCGAGGCCGAGACGCGCGCGCGCGCGCCGGGGCAGACCTACCACATCACCCTGCGCGCGACAGGCACCATGCAGCGGCTGCAGTACGATCTGTCCTCGGATCCGCCCCTGCCGGAAGTGGACATCGTCTCGATGCTCCTGGGCGACGTGCAGTCCGCGCAGGACGCCGAACTGCGATCGCTGAAATCGCCGGACAGCGCCGAGCGGACGCTCTTGCAGTCCCGCATGGCAGGGCTGCTGACGAGCCCGATCTCGTCGAACGTCCAGAAGGCGGTTGAACAGACCTTCGGCGTCGAGACGTTCCAGATCACGCCGATGCTGATCGACCAGTCGCAGCAGTCCGGCAAGCTGTCCGCGGACGCGCGGCTGACCATCGGCAAGCGCATCTCGGACCGCGTCTACCTGACCTACTCGCAGAGCCTTCGCCAGTCGAAAGGCAGCCAGGTCATCCTGCTGGAATACGACCAGAGCGACCGCCTCTCGTGGGTTCTGACGCGCAACGAGGACAACACCTATGCGCTCGACGTGCGCGTGCGTCACGTAATCCGATGAGCGGCTACCACGCCGTCCAACGGTGGGTGCTGGCGCTGGCGATCCTGGGAGCGGCCGCGCAGCCGGCGGCCGCGCAGGATGCGGCCTCGATGCTCGGACGCCGCGTCCTGAGCGTCCGGCTCGTGTCCGAGGGCCGGGAGGTCCGCGACCCGCAGGTCGAGACGATCGTCGAGATCCGGCGGGGCGAGCCGCTGACCATGACGGCCGTGCGCGAGACCATCGTGCACGTCATGAGCATGGGGCGATTCCTCGACGTGCGCGTTGACGCAGAGCCCTCGGGCGACGGCGTTGCCGTGTCCCTCGATCTGGTGCCGCTGCGGGACATTCGCCGCGTCGTGTTCCGCGGGGAACTCGGCGTTCCTGAACGTGTCCTGCAGGCCGCCGTGACCGATCGGTTCGGCGCCACGCCCGCTGCCGGCCGGTCCGCCGACATCGCCCGAACCCTTGAAGAGACCTTGCGGGATTCAGGCTACCTGCACGCGACGGCGACGTCGCGACCGGTCGGGACGAGCGACACCGAGGCGGGCGACCTCGTCTTTGAGATTGCGTGCGGCGTGCGGGCGAGGATCCGGTCGCTGAACTACCGGGGGTCGCCCCAGCCGGTGGTTTCGGACCTGCAGTCGCACCTGCCCCTGCGGGAGGGCGACGCCTACCAGCCGGCCGACCTGCGCAAGCGTCTCTCGACGTACACCGACGCGCTG
>JAPKZP010000777.1 GCA_026393735.1 Acidobacteriota bacterium | reverse complement strand
GGTGGGGGTCGCTTCCGAATCCTTCCTGTGGAGCACCGCGGAGGTTCCCTCCAGCCCGCTCTACCGCATCCGCCTGATCTGCAACACCGACACCAATGTGCTGGACTCGAGCCGGACCGATTTCACGATCCGCAACGCGAGTCTTCGCTACTACGTGAACGACGGGAGCACCAACGGCGACGTCTATTGCACCGCCGCCGGCGACGACGCGAACAACGGCATCACGCCCTTCACGCCCAAGGCGACCGTCCAGGCGATCGTGGACGCGTACAACCTGAAGCCCGGCGATACCGTCTACGTGGACACGGGCCTCTACCACCTGACGAATGCGATTGCCGTCACGTCGGCGGACCAGGGGGATGCCACCGCGAACGTCGTGTTTCAAGGTGCGGGCCGGCCGAACGGGACGGTCCTTGACCGGGGCGGCACCAACGCGGGAAACTACGCGTGGAGCCTGTACGATTGCGGTCGTGTACAGGTGAGCGGCTTCGTCATCACCAATGCCTACAGCGGAATCTTCCTGTCCGGTTCGGTCTACGCCGGCGTGCTCAACTGCCTCCTAAGCGGGAATGAGATCCGCGGGACGATTCGCGGCATCGATGCGGGCAGGCCGGCGCGATCCAACACGCTGCGGAACAATCTCCTGACGGGAAATGCCTATGGAATCTACATCCGCACCGACAGCTCTTACGGCAACGGGAACGCGGTGCTCAATAATACGTTGGCCGGCAACTCGACCGCCGGACTTTTTCTTGAAAGCGCGGTTTGGACGATGACGGTAAGCAACAATGTCTTCGTCCAGTCTGGGGCTGGGCATTGCATCTACAATCAGTACTCGAGTCTCAGCCTGACCGGCTGCGACTACAACGATTTCCATGTCGTGGGCGGCGCGGCGGTCGGCTACTTCGGCGGCCCGCGCGCCCAACTCGGCGACTGGCAAGCCGCCACCGGCATGGACAAGCATTCGTTCAGTTCCGATCCGCTCTTCGCGAACAGCGCCGCGGGCGACTATCATCTGCAAAGCACCGGCGGGAGTTGGCACGACGGCGCATGGACGGCCGATCCGGCAGACAGCCCTTGCGTGGATGCGGGCGATCCGGCGGACAGCGTCGGCGCCGAGCCGGCACCCAACGGGAGCCGGATCAATCTGGGGGCCTACGGCGGCACGGCCCAAGCCTCGCACAGCACCGCCGGCCGGCGGGTGGCCGTCCTCGATCCCAACGGCGGCGAGACCTGGCGCGGGCTGCGCACCATTCGCTGGGCGACCTACGGACAGGCGTGGCAGGGCACCGACACTGTCAGCCTGTCGTATTCGCCAGACAGCGGCAGCAACTGGACGGCCATCGCCAGCGGCGCGGGGGTGCCCGTGTGCGCGGGCCAGTTCGATTGGAACCTATCGGGACTGCCCACGGGCGCGTCGTATCGCGTGCGGGCCGTGTGCGACCACGAGCCGACGGTGCTGGACCTCAGCGATCGGAATTTCAGCGTCGGCGGGGGGGGACTCTTCTACGTCAACGACGGCGCAACCAACGGCGATGTCTATTGCACGGCCACGGGCAGCGACGCCAACGACGGACTGAGCCGCGCCACGCCCAAGGCCAGCCTCCAGGCGATCCTGGATACCTACGCCGTGGGTACCGGCGGGGTGGTTCTCGTGGACTCTGGCACGTATGCGCTGGCTTCGAACGTGGTCGTCAGCGCCGCCGACAGTGGGACCGCAGACTACCCGGTGCGTATCGTCGGGGTTGGGAACAAGACTATTCTGGACCGCGGCGCGCCGCTGTCCAACGGCACGGCCTGCATTCAGATTGCGGCGGATTACGTGTGGCTGGAGAACCTGGTTTGTGAGAATGCGAACACCGGCATGGGCCTGCTGAGCGGGCACGGCCCCAGCCGGATATCGAACAGCCGCGTCACCGGATGCGGAGCCTATGGAGTCTATGCCGACCAGCATATGGTGGTCATGACGCACAACGTCGTCGCACACAACGGCGCGAACGAGGCTGTGTGCATCCACGGCATCAACTACCTGGGCTGGTATCTCGCCCTGCCCTGCGCCCTGGAGAACAACACGCTGCTGGCCGCCAGAACCAATGCGCTGGCCGTCTATGCGAAAAGCGGTCCGATCGTCCGCAACAACATCATCCAGGCGGGCGGACTGGGGGCATGCTGCATCGTGGCCGCCACCGACAGCACGGGCGTAGACACCTGCGACTACAACCTGCTGCGGCCGGTCGATGGCGCGCAGGTGGGCCGGCTGAATGAGGATGAGGGCGCGGACTTGGACGCATGGCGCGCCCTGGCCGGTTGGGATGCCCACAGTTTCTCCGCCGACCCGCTGTTCGCCAATGCCGGCACCGGCGACTACCATCTCCAGAGCGCCAGCGGCCGCTACGACCCGGGCACG
>JAPKZP010000623.1 GCA_026393735.1 Acidobacteriota bacterium | reverse complement strand
TCATCCGTACGAGGTGCCTGAGTTCCTCGTCATCGACGCGGCCGACGGCAGCGAAGCCTACCTGGCCTGGGTACAGCAGTCCATCTCGTCCTGAGCTATCATCCAGCGAACGACGCATGGCATCTGCGCTGCCGCCCGATCCTTCGCTGCCCACACCCCGCTCCCGGGTTGACGCCGTACGCGACTTCTTCCTGAGGACGTTCGCGGGCCGGTCGCTGGTCGTCGGCCTGCTGCTCAAGGGCGCGACCCTGGGGGCGGAAGCCGCGCTGGGGCCGATTGCCATCATCAGGATCCTGAGCACCTTCGGCGGGCTGTGCCTGGTCGTCGGCGTGGTCATGCTGCTGTACCGGCTGGCCCAGTCGGCACGGCGGCGCCTGCTCTGGCGCGTGCGTCGCAAGCTCATCCTCTCCTACATCTTCATCGGGTTCGTGCCCGCGATCCTGATCGTCACCTTCTTCGTTCTGTTCGGCCTGCTGCTGTTCTCCAACCTCAGCTCGTATCTCATCCGCGGGTCCCTGAACGACCTCGCAGAGGAAGCGGCCTACGTCGCGCGCACGGCGACGCTGGAAGTGGAGCACGGCGCGCCGGGCACGGTGCCGACGCTCCTGCAGCGCCGCATGACGGCCGACAGCACGCTCTACCCGGGGATCTCAATCGCCATCGTGCCGCTGGCGCCGGGGCGCTGCGCGTGGACAGGCGCCCCCACGGCCGCGCCCGCGTTGTCGGTTCCGGTGGCCGCCGGGCCCTGGTTGCACACCACGGCGCCGCCGTTCATCCCTCCGTGGGTCACGTGCGGCGGGTTCGCCGGCGTGCTCGCGTACGACGCGGGTGTCCGCAGCACCTCGGCCCAGGACACGGCGGACGTGGTCGTTCGCGCCGTCGCGTTGCCGGAACAGGCGTCAGGCTTTGCCGTGGTCGTGGACATCCCGTTCTCTGCGGTGGTGAAGTCGCGCGTCGAGGCCTCGACCGGGCTCGCCATCTTCGAGGCGAGCCTCAACGGGCAGGTCGCGCCGACGGTTGCGGAGACGGCCGTCAGGGCCACTGGATCGGCGGATGCCGTTCCGACCGTCACCGGTGATGCGCGGCGGTTCCCGTGGGTCGCGCTGCTGGATCACATCAACTGGGCGACGGGGCGGCCCGAGCCGCTGACGATGAAGATCGGCCTGAGCGTCCCCGCCATCTACGAGCACCTGTCGGCATCGCAGGCTTCGCTCGGCGGCGCCCGCAGCTTCGGCGATCAACTGCTGTTCCTGCTGTTCGTCATCGCGGGGCTCTTCCTCGTCATCGAGGCGGGTGCCCTCGCGATGGGGCTGGCGCTAGCGCGGTCGATCACGGGGTCGGTGCACGAGCTCTTCGCCGGGACCGAGCGTGTCCGCCAGGGGGATTTCGGCCACCGCATTCCGGTGCTGGCCAACGACCAGCTCGGTGAGCTGGCCGATTCCTTCAACCTCATGACTGGCAGCATCGAGGACCTGCTGCGCCAGGCGGCCGAGAAGAAGCGTCTCGAGGAAGAGATGCGCCTCGCGCGCGAGATCCAGATGTCGCTGCTGCCGCGCGGGCCGCTTCTCGTGCCGGGCCTCACGGTCAGCGCGATGTGCGTGCCGGCCCGTGAAGTCGGCGGGGACTACTACGACATCCTGCCGCTGCCGGATGGCCGATACGGCCTGCTGATCGCCGACGTGTCCGGCAAGGGCATGTCGGCGGCGCTCTACATGGCCGAGCTCAAGGGGCTCATCCTCTCGTTGAGCCAGATCCATCCGTCGCCGCGGGATCTCCTGCTGAACGCCAACCGGCTGATCTCCGAGCACCTCGACAGCCGCAGCTTCATCACGATGACCTATGCCGTCATCGACCCGGCGGCGGCGACGATGACCTACGCGCGCGCGGGACACACGCCGCTGATGTTCTTTCCGCGCGACGGCGACGCCGACCGCCGCGTCCAGATCCTCGCGCCGGATGGCATGGTGCTGGGCCTCCGCATCGACCGCGGCGAGCGGTTCGAGGCGCTGCTCACGGAGTCGTCGCTCCACTTCGGCGCCGGCGATCTCCTCGTGCTCTTCACCGACGGCATCAGCGAGGCGATGAACGAGCACTCGGAGTGTTTCGGCGAGCCGCGCCTGGCCAGCCTCATCGAGGAGCACGCCCACCTGCCGTTCGAGGAGCTGCGCGAGCGGATCCTGCGCGAGATTGACGCCTTCGTGGGCGGCGCGCCGCAGCACGATGACATGACCATGATCCTCCTCAAGGTCGACGACCCCGCGCCGGCCGCGGACACACCGGTGCCGGAAAACAAGGCCGCATGAACACCTCCGCGTCCGATCCCGTCGTCGTCTTCCGCACGCACTCCGACATCGAGGCCAACATCGTCAAGGGTCTGCTGGATGCGCACGACATCGACGCGATGCTGTCGTCCGACGTGCCGCACTCGATTCTGCCCCTGACGGTCGATGGCCTTGGCGAAGTCCGCGTGACGGTCGCCGCGGACGACGCCGATGCGGCCGTCCGGCTCATTGCCGACTACCAGGACCAGGGCGAGCGGGGGCGCGTCGTCCGGATCTGCGACGAGTTCGAAGGACTCCAGGACGCGCTGGCGTACCGGTTCCACGACCGCGGCCTTCTCGAGCACGCGCTCACGCACCGGTCACGCGCCAACGAGGATGTCACCGGCGGCGTGGCCGACAACGAGTCGCTGGAGTTCCTCGGCGATGCCGTGCTGGGGTTCGTGATCGCGGAGCTGCTGTTCCAGGAGTTTCCGGATCGCGATGAAGGGCAGAAGTCGAAGATGAAGGCCGCGCTGGTCTCGACCACGACGCTGGCGCGGCAGGCCGAGCAGCTGGGGCTCGGCGATCACCTGCTGCTCGGCCGCGGCGAGGAGAAGACCGGCGGCCGCCGCAAGCAGGCGCTGCTCGCCGACGGGTACGAGGCGCTCATCGCGGCGTTGTATCTCGACGGCGGCATGGACGCCGCCCGGACGTTCATCGTGCGCGAGTTCGTCGAGCTGCTGGCCGAGGTCGCCGGCGCGGTCACGATTGGCGACGACCACAAGTCCGCGCTGCAGGAAGCGCTGCAGGGACGCGGCGATCCGCTGCCGGACTACGTGGTGACCGCCGAGGACGGCCCGGCGCATCGGCGGCTGTTCCGGATTGACGTGAGGCTGCACGGGACCACGCTGGCGAGCGCGGAAGGACGGACGAAGAAGGAAGCCGAGCAGGAAGCCGCCCGTCGCGCGATCGAGAGCCTCAGCCGGCCGTAGCGGCGTCGAGCGGCGGCGACGTCGACAACCGCGCCAGCGTGTAGCGCTGCACGTCCTCCGACACGCGATCCTCGGACGGCACATCGCACCCCGCGTGCAGGCGCACCCACAACCGCAACAGGGGGTCGCCGAACGAGTACCGCTTGCGCTGCACGCGCACGAGGTCCACGTCTTCGAGCCAGCCGAGGTAGTCCTTGGTCGAGCCAGGCGTCCGGCCGAGTTGCAGCGCGATCTCCGTCAGCGTCAGCGGTTCTTCCTCGGCGAGGATGCCGAGGACGCCCTTCAGCGCCCCGTAACCGCGCGCCCGGTGCAGCCGGATCTCGTACGTGTAGCGGCATCGCGTGTCGAGTTCCCCGCCGGGCGTCAGCAGGGCCGCCAGCGCGGACACCGGGTCGGGGATGCGCGTCCCGGATCGGCGCAGCGCGCGGACCAGCGCGTCGCAGTACGCCGCCTGCCCGTCGGCGAGCTGGACGATCAGCCGGGCGCTGTCTTCGGCCCCGTCCGAGCGCATGCCGTCGACCTCGAGCAGATCGGCCGCGACCGCGGCGACCGAGACGGGCGGGACGTGCACAATCTGAAACCGGTCGGGCGCGGGGCCGAACGCGCGGAGCGCGCGCGTGACGAACTTCGTCGCCAGGACGAAGTGGTTGCCGCTGGCGGCAATGGCCGACAAGGTATCCGGCACCGCACGGCGCAGGCCGGGAAAGCTCTCGAAGGTCCGAAGCTCCAGGATCTCGTCGAGCAGAAACGTGGCCGGGCCGCCGCCGGACTTGCGAGCCTCGTTCCAGTAGGCGAGCGTCCGGGCGTACGCGTCATGCGGGCCGGCTGCAGCGCCGGCCCGCGGCTGCCACCGGAACGGCGACTCGTCGGTCAGGGCGGAGAGACACCGCTCGGGCGTGGACGTCACGCGTTCGAGATCGACGTACTGCGACGCTCCAGGCCCCAGCCGGGCGGCGAGCCTCCGCAGCGCTTCGGTGCGGCCAGAGCCGCTGGGGCCGACGAGCACCGGCACCCGCGATGGCTGCTCCGCCAGCGCCGCCGTGAGACGGCTTTCGAGATCCTGCAGCGTGGTGTCCATTACGGCAGCATGGGAATCTGCACGCCCCGCGTCTTCGCGGTGGCGATCGCCTCCGGGTACCCCGCATCCGCGTGGCGCGCGACGCCGGTGCCGGGGTCGCACGTCAACACGCGCTCGAGTTTCTCGTCCGCCGCGCGCGACCCGTCCGCCACGATGACCATCCCGGCATGAATCGAATAGCCGATGCCCACGCCGCCGCCGTGATGGACGGACACCCAGGTGGCGCCCGCCGACGCGTTCAGCAGGGCATTCAAGACAGGCCAGTCGGCGATCGCATCACTGCCGTCGCGCATGCCCTCCGTCTCCCGGTTGGGCGAAGCCACCGACCCCGTGTCGAGGTGATCGCGGCCGATGACGATCGGCGCCTTGATCACGCCGGTGCGGACCAGTTCATTGATCTTCAGGCCGAATCGCGCGCGATCCCCGTACCCGAGCCAGAAGATCCGAGCCGGCAGCCCCTGGAACGCCACGCGCTCCTGCGCCAGGCGGATCCAGCGACACAGAGCCTCATCCTTCGCGAACATCTCGAGCGCCGCCCGGTCAGTGGCGTGGATATCCGCCGGATCGCCGGACAGCGCCGCCCAGCGGAACGGGCCTTTGCCTTCGCAGAAGAGGGGACGGATGTACTCGGGGACGAAGCCGGGAATGTCGAAGGCGTTCGCGACGCCACCCTTCACCGCCTGCGCGCGGATGTTGTTGCCGTAGTCAAAGGTGACGGCGCCGCGCGTCCGCAACTCCAGCATGGCACCAACGTGAACCGCCATGGCCGCCACGCTGCGTGTCACGTAGTCGCGCGGGTCACGCGTCCGCAACGCGCAGGCCTCGGCCAGGCTCATCCCGTTCGGGACGTAGCCGTTGAGCGGATCATGCGCCGAGGTCTGGTC
>JAPKZP010000711.1 GCA_026393735.1 Acidobacteriota bacterium | reverse complement strand
TTCGCGGATTTCGTGCACCGCAGCCTCACGACCGTGGCGACGCCGATGTACGAGATCGGCCGCCAGGCCTTCCGGACGCTCATCGAGGCGATGAAAGGCGAACTGCCCGAACCGCGCAGCCTGATCCTCCCGGTGGAACTGCGGCTGCGGGAGTCGATCGGTCAAGCCCCGAAGTGAGGCGCGGCGTCCTCCCGGTTTCCTGATTCGACTTTCTGATTGTGCTTGACAACCGCCCGGCCGTGTGTTTCAGTTTACCGCTAAAGCAGGACCCCGCGCGGCAGCCCCAGCCGACCAGACGCAGGATCCGAATCGGGAGGTCGTCTCCATGGATATGTCACGGCGCGAGTTTCTCCACTGCATCCCGGCCGGAGCCCTGGTGTCGGCCTGGCCCCTCGGCGCGGCGGCCGCCGCAGGCCCGCGCATCGGCTGCCAGACCAACGCCTGGGCGTTCCTGCCCGGCGACTTCGCCAAGTTCCTCGAGGTGCTGGGCGCGCAGAAGTCGCTCGGGTTCGAGGGATTCGAGACCAGCTTCCGCAACGTCCAGGGCCAGTACGCCGACGCGCCGGCCGCCCGGGTCCGCCTCGAGCAGACCGGCCTCGCCTTCTTCGGCGTGCACATCTTCCTGAACGAGTACGACCCGCAGACCCGCATCGCGCCGATGGATCTTGTCCGCGCCACGGCGGACGGCGGCGCGGCCCTCGGGGCGCAGCGCCTGATCGTGAGCGGCGCGGGGCTCGTGAAGGACGGCAAGGTTGCCCGGGAAGACGTCGACCGGAAGGTGGCGGGATTGCAGGAGGCGGCGCGGTACTGTCGAGACCGGAAACTCGCGTTCGCGTACCACAACCATGGTCCGGAATTCGCCGCCGGCGCGGCCGAACTCACGGCGCTCATCGAGCGGACCGACCCGGCGCTCGTCAGCTTCCTCATCGACTGCGGATGGGCCTACCGGGCCGGCGTGGACCTGGCGGGCTTCTTCACCGCTCACCAGACGCGGATCGCCGGATTGCACCTGCGGGACTTCAAGGGTGAGCAGCAGGTGCCCCTGGGACTGGGCGAGGTCGACTGGGCGCCCCTGGCGTCGGCCGTACGCAAGGCGGGGTGGGACGGCTGGGTCCTGGCGGAGGAAGAACGGGCCGACGGATCCAAGCCCGGGGCTACGGCGGCGGCCCCGGCGCGCGACACGTTGCGGAAGCTCTTCGGGAGGTAGCATGAAACGTCGGGAGTTCCTCGCGGCGACCGGGGGCGTGGCGCTGTCCGCGCTCTCCTACCGGCGGGTGCTCGGGGCGAACGAACGGCTGGGGGTCGCGCTGATTGGCAGCGGGCGCCGCGGCCGCGAAGTGATGAGGGCGTTCCTGGCGTCGGGCCGCGCCGAGCTGCGGTGCGTGGCCGACGTCTACGACGTGCAGCGGCAGCGGGCGCGCGAGGCCCTCGGGGTGACGGCGCCCGAAGTCGTGGCGTACGAAGAGGCCCTGGCGCGCACCGATGTCGATGCCGTGCTCATCGGCGTGCCCGACCACCTGCACCTGCCGATCACGCTGGCCGCGCTCGCGGCCGGCAAGCATGTGTACATGGAGAAGCCGACCACGCACGCCCTCGACGAGGGCGCGCGCCTCATCGCGGCTGTGCGCAAGTCGGGCAAGGTCTGCCAGACCGGCACACAGCAGCGCAGCGGCGCGCACTACGCCAAGGCCAAGGCCGAGTACTTCGACAAAGGCGCCCTCGGCAAGGTGGTCTTCGTCCGCGCCACGTGGAGCGACTTCGCGTGGCAGCGCCGCAAGATCGCCCGGCAGCCGAAGCCGGCCGGCCTCGACTGGGACCGGTACCTCGGTCCGGCGAAGAAGGTCCCGTACGACTGGGTCC
>JAPKZP010000541.1 GCA_026393735.1 Acidobacteriota bacterium | reverse complement strand
GACGGTGCACGCCTCCGTGAAGGCGGACGTGGAAGCGCTGTGCAGGAAGTTCCCGCTCTACCCGGACAAGCTGGCCTAGGCGCGGCGGTCGACCGCTTCTTCGCCGACGACGGCCCGCTGGCGCGGTCTGTGCCGGAGTTCGAGCCGCGGCCCGGACAGCGCGACATGGCGGCGGCCGTCGCGCGGGTGCTCACGCGCGGTGGCGTCCTCCTGGCCGAGGCGGGAACCGGAACCGGCAAGACGCTCGCCTACCTCGCACCGGCCATCCTGAGCGGCCACCGTGTGCTGGTCTCCACCGGCACCAAGAACCTGCAGGAACAGATCTTCTTCAAGGATCTGCCTATCCTCCGGGATGCGCTCGCCGTGCCCTTCACCGCGACGTACATGAAGGGCCGCGGCAACTATCTCTGCCTGCACCGCTTCGCCAACGTCCACGATGATGTGGACGCAGGGTCGCCCGCGGATCGCATCTACCTGGCGATGGTGGAGAACTGGGCGGCGACGACCGAGACAGGCGATCGCGCCGAGCTCGAGGAACTGCCCGAGGACGTCCCCTTCTGGTCGAACATCGCCGCGACGAACGAGAACTGCATCGGTTCGCAGTGCCCGGAGTTCACCGACTGCTTCGTCACGCGCATGCGCCAGCGCGCGGCAGCCTCCGACGTCGTCATCGTCAACCACCACCTCCTCTGCGCCGACGCGGCGGTGCGGCAGAGCGCCTACGGCGAAGTCATCCCGGAGTGCGCCTACACGGTCATCGACGAGGCCCACCAGCTCGAGGACGTCGCCACGCAGTACTTCGGCCTCTCGGTGAGCACGTACCGGCTCGACGAACTGGTGCGCGATCTCGATCGCGTCATGACGACCGGCGAGGTCCCGGACGACGGTGGCGAACTGGGACGCACGCTGAACCGCGTGGACGATCGCGCCCGTCTCTTCTTCGGGGACATCATGCTGACGCGCGGCCTCACGGCTGGGGTGCGTCCCGCGGCAGCGGCCGCTTCCTCTGACGATCGGGTGCGCGTCACGCCCGGGATGCTCGAGCCGGTCAACGACGCGGGCCGGCAGCTCCTCGACGCGCTCGACGGGCTCGAGGCGGCCGTCGCCCTCGTCCGGGAGGCGCCCGAGGATCTGCGCGCGATCGGCCGGCGCGCGGCGGAGGTCCGCGACGACCTGCGGTTCCTGCTCAAGGCCAGCGACCGCGACTACGTCTACTACCTCGAGTGGCGCGGGCGCGGCGTGTTTCTGCGCGCGTCGCCGATCGACGTGTCGTCGCTCGTCCGCAACATGCTGCTCGACCGGTTCGCGGCAGCCATCCTCACCTCTGCCACGCTCGCCGTCGAGGGTCAGTTCACGTACGTGCGGAGCCGCCTCGGGATCGAGCGCTGCGAGGAAATCCTCCTGCCGTCGGAGTTCGACTACCGGCAGCAGACGGTGCTGTACCTGCCCAAGCGCATGCCGTCGCCCAAGACGCCCGCGTTCGCCGACGCCGCGGGCCAGGAAGTGGTGGAGATCCTGCGACGGACGGCTGGCCGGGCGTTCGTGCTCTTCACGAGCTACGCCGTGCTGCGGTCCGTCCAGGCCACCGTCGAACGCGCGCTCGACTACCCGGTCTTCGTGCAGGGGACCGCGCCTCGTTCGACTCTGCTGCGACAGTTCCGGTCGACGCCGAACGCCGTGCTCCTGGCCACGTCGAGTTTCTGGCAGGGGGTGGACGTCGTGGGGGAGGCGTTGAGTTGCGTCATCATCGATCGCCTCCCCTTCGCCTCGCCCGGGGATCCCGTCGTGTCTGCCAGGATCGAGGCCGTCGTCGCGCGCGGGGGGGACGGCTTCGCAGACCTGCAGGTCCCGCTCGCCATCCTGGCATTGCTTCAGGGCCTCGGCCGTCTCATCCGCCACCGCCGGGACCGGGGCGTGCTGGCGATCCTGGATCCCCGGATCCGGACCATGCCCTACGGCCGGCGGTTCCTCACGTCGCTGCCGCGAGCTCCCATCACATCGGATCTGGCCGACATCGAACGCTTTTTCGCCAGAGATTCGCCTGTGTCTTGACGACTTCGCCGTGGGTTTCGGTGTAGACTTAGCCTGATCGGCGATTGTGTCGATTCTGTTCTTTTCACGTTCATCGGATTCATCTCCCTCAGACGGAGGATTGCACATGCGTCGCCTTGTTTCCGGCCGCCGCCTGCTCGTGTTGGTCGCGCTGGCGTTTGCGGCCGTCATGCTCGCCACTCCCAGTTACGCCCAGACCGGCGCTGTCCAGGGTACCGTCGTCGACGGGGCCGGCAAGCCGCTCGAAAAGGCGCTCGTCCTCATCGAGTACACGGACGGCATCAATCGCAAGTACGAGGTCAAGACCAACAAGAAGGGCGAGTTCATCCAGATCGGCCTGCAGCCGGGCAACTACAAGGTCACCGCGTCGTTCGAGGCGCTGGGCAACCAGACGTTTCCGGTGCGCATCCGTCTGGGCGAGCCGATGAAGGTCAACTTCATGCTCGGCGGCGGGACCGCGGGCAAGGGCGGCATGAGCAAGGAAGACGCCGCGAAAGCCGTGGCGCTGAAGAAAGTGTTCGACGATGGAGTGGCCGCGAGCAAGGCTGGCGACTTCGACGGCGCCATCGCGAAGTTCACCGAAGCCTCGACCCTGGTGCCGGGCTGCTTCGACTGCTTCTACAACATCGGCTACAACTACACGCAGAAGAAGGACCTCGATCAGGCCGAGGCCGCGTTCCTCAAGGCGATCGAGCTGAAGCCGACCTACGTCGACGCCTACAACGGCCTGGCGACGGTGTACAACTCGCAGAAGAAGTTCGACAAGGCGCAGGAAGCCAGCCAGAAGGCGGCTGAGCTCGCCAGCACGGCCGGTCCCGGCGGAGGCAGCACGGGCGGCGTGGACGCCGAGTACAACCAGGGCGTGATCGACTGGAACGCGGGCAAGATCCCCGAGGCGGCGGAGCACTTCCAGAAGGTCATCTTCATGAAGCCGGATCACGCCGACGCGCACTACCAGATGGGCATGGCCTACGTGAACCAGGGCAAGCTGGCCGAGGCCGTGCCGATGTTCGAGAAGTACTTGGAGCTTGCGCCGGACGGCCCGTTCGCGGCCACGGCCAAGGGCATTCTGTCCAGCATCAAGAAGTAGGGCCGCATGGGGTCCCTGTCGCTGCAGGAGACCATCGCGGCCAATCTCGCAGACGTTCGGAACCGGCTGGCCCGCGCGACCGCACGGGCCGGCCGGCCCCTCACCTCGATTCGCCTGGTCGCCATCTCCAAGACCCACCCGGTCGACTGCGTGCGCGCGGCCTTCGCCGCGGGCCAGACGGTCTTCGGAGAAAATCGTGTTCAGGAAGCCCTAGAGAAGATCAGCGTCACGTCCGATATACCGATCGAGTGGCATCTGGTTGGCCACCTGCAGTCGAACAAGGTCCGAAAGGCCGCCGGGGCCTTCGCGTGCGTGCACTCCATCGACGGCGCGGATCTGCTGCGCCGGGTGGACGATGCCGCCGCTGAAGCCGATAGTACCCCGGAGCTGTTCGTCCAGGTCGACCTGGCGGGCGAGCCCACCAAGCACGGCGCCGAGGCCGACGCGCTCCTGTCGATCTTCGACACGGCAGGATCGTGCCGGGCCGCGACGGTCACCGGGCTGATGGTGCTACCGCCGTTCACGCCAGACCCCGAAGACGCCCGGCCGTATTTCCGGCGCCTGCGGGAGTTGCGCGAGGAACTGGCGGGCCGTGGCGTTCCCGGGGCGATGCTCCAGGAGCTGTCGATGGGGATGAGCCACGACTTTGAGGTCGCGATCGAAGAAGGCGCCACCCTCGTGCGGGTGGGCACGGCCATCTTCGGCGCGCGCTAGCGTCACGTCACACGGTTTCGGGGGCAGCCATGAACGTCACACCGCTCGACCTGCGTAACCAGCAGTTCCATACCGCGATGCGCGGCTTCGACAGAGACGAGGTGACGGCGTTCCTGGCGGAGGCGGCTGACGACTACGCCGCGGCCCTCAGCGAGGCCGAGCGGTTGCGGCAGGACGCGGCCCGGCTCGAAGGCCTCGTCAACGAGCACCGGGAGAACGAGAAGAACCTCCGCAACACCCTCCTCACGGCGCAGCGCCTGGCCGACGAGGTGCGCGACAACGCGCACCAGCAGGCCGCGCAGATTGTCCGCGACGCCGAGTCGCGGGCCGACCTGATTCTCGAGAAGGCCCAGGCACGCTACGAGGACGTACAGCGCGAGATTGACGGGCTTCGCCTCAAGCGCCGCGAGGTCGAGACGTCGGTCGAATCCGTGATCGGGTCGCTGCGCAACACCATCGATTTCGTGCGAGAGCAGGAAGCCCGAGACCGGGACGAGAAGATCCTCCTCCACCGCCCGCGCCACAGCGAGACGCGCGAGCCCTCAATGTGGGGCCAGGACCGCCGCGACGATCCCATCGTGGAACGCCGCGCGTAGACGCGGGCGTAGACGTCGGGACGGACCGCCGGCCACACACCGGCCCACGCTGGGCCGCGCCTCACGATTCCAGCGGATGGGGCGGAATGCCGAGTCCCGCCGCCGCAGCGGTCAAGCGCTCGTCGAATGACGCCAGCGTCAGCTTCACGCCCCGCGCACGAAGGAACTCCATCGACGCCAGGTGAAGCGCGTCGAGGGTGCGCACCGGCACACGAAACGGCTCGAGTGCGCGATCGAGGACGGGAGGCACCAGTTCCAGGAACGCCACGCGGCTGAGGAGGTCGCGCACCGCGTCGCCGTGCGAGCTGCTCAGGCCCCGTGCGTGGATCCGCACCCAGAGTTCGTACTCCAGCAGGCGGCTCGACACGAGCGACGCGCGCCACAGCGAGGCAGGCGGGCGCATGTCCTCGGACAGGAGTTGCGCAAGCGCGACCGACGTATCGAGGTAGGTCATCGCCCCTCGCGATCGTCCCGGAGTTCCTGGACGAGTTCGGCCAGCGTCGCCACGGGCAGGTT
>JAPKZP010000727.1 GCA_026393735.1 Acidobacteriota bacterium | reverse complement strand
TCATGTTGAGCACGCTATCGGCGCCGCCGGCGAAAGATCCAGCAATAGAACAACTGAGAATGCTTGTTCTCATCACGGAACTGCCTTGGGCGAGGAGATTCACGGCACCGAAGAAGCCGTTGCCACGAACAAAGCGCAGCCCATCGAGAACGATGGCCGATTCGCCAGAGCCCGGCGAGAAATAGAGGATTTCGCCACGCAACGCCCCGTCGAACTCCGTGGGATACAGGCGCAGGTCGCGCTGTCGGAAATCCGGACTCCAGCCCCCTTGGATCATGACGACCTTCGCGCTGAAGTTCGTGTAGTTGACCAGATAGGAGCCTCCGGCGACACGAAGCAGCGTGCCGCGGGCGACGGCATTGAGGGCCGTCGCCACACTCGTATAGTTCGCGCCAGTCGGCCCCACCGTCTTGACCAGCGGTGTCGCCGGACTGCGCGGATCACTTCCGAGCTGATACTCGAAGAGATTGACCACGCCGTCACCATCAGGGTCACGCCAGGCGTCATCGGGATCACCCGGATTCAGACCCTGCGCGGTTTCCCAGGCGTCAGGCATGCCATCGTCATCCGCGTCCGCAGGGAGCGCTTGCGCCGGAAGCGGTGGGGTTGCATGTGCACCCAGGAGTGGCGTATCCCTAAGCGTGTCGTACTGCCGGGCCCGCTCGATGTCTTGCTGCTTCAGTGCTTCAGGAGAATCAGGACGTTGAGCAGAGGCAGGGACACACCACAACAGCCCGAATGCAATGACAAAGCATGCGCGGACAATCCATCGCTTCATGTTCATGTCTGTGGAGAGCAGACGCGTCGTCAGCGATCTTCTTGATTCACACATGCTCATACACCTCGTGTTGGACACGCACTGGAGGGACGCCGCGATCTCCTCGGAAATTCTCAGTCGAACGAACAGGAGTCGTGCGAACGCACGGAAGGGGGCCGTCCGAGGTCACATTCTGCACCACATTGTATGCGCGCAGGGATCGGCCCGGTGGGACTTTCTTCACGCAAATGACTCCGCGGACCATCGTCCACGGATGGCGGCGCCGTGCGCTACTTGATGAAGGCGGGCTTCACGCCAGGCACGAATTCGGCCTCCACCCACTGGCCGTCGACGCGGACCACGAGCTGGCCGACGGCTTTCTCGCCGCTGCGGGCCACCACGCGAAAGCCGATGTCGGTCCCCGAGATCACAACGGGCGTCACGGGCCTCGGCGTCACGGCCTGGGTGTAGCCCCACACGCCCGCCGTCATCAGCACGCCCATCAGCACCACCGCCGGTAGCACGTATCGCATGCAGCCTCCTGTCGATACCGGTTAAGACGACCGGAACCGCCAGGCGGCCGGGTGTGTCCCTGTGCGCCGCCTCGCGGCTACTTCCCGGTGAAGCTCAACGACGAGCCGACGTTTCTGCCGCAGTTCACGTTGCCGGTGATGGCGCCGGATCGGATCGACAGGTTGATGGTGCCGCACCCGAAATCGTCCTGCTTCTTCTGCGCCGCGGTCGGGTCCTTGATCTGCGCCTCCATCTCCTTCATCATCCGGTCCTGCGTGACATCCAGGACGGCGGACCCGGAGTTCCCGGGCGACATCATGAAAGAGTACGAACCCACAGTCGATTCGGCATGGATCGTCAGCGACCCGCTCGCCGTCTCGAACGCCGTCGTCGCGCCCGGCTTGAAGTACTCCGCCTTGTACGTGACGGTGGCCGTGCCGGGCTTCTCGATCGTGAAGGCCTTGGCCTCGGGCACGAGCTTGATGGTCCAGCCGTTCGTGGCCGTGAGGGTGAAGGTCATGGGCGAGCCGACGAAGACCGCCGGGGTCCATGCCTCGGCCGCGCTCACGGGCGAAAAGGCGTAGACGCGGCCCCAGCTCGGCGGAAGCGCCGCGGCGGCGGAGACGGTCGCTTTGAACGAGTTGGCGGCCACCACGGGGTTCGCCAGTTCCACGCCGTCGGTGGCGCTCACGAAGGTGGTCTTGTCGCTGAACGTTCCCACAATCGAGAGCGGCGCGCTCGCGCCGGCCGCCATCAGCACAGGCTTGGCGAGAGGTATTTCGGGCGTCGGGTGGAGC
>JAPKZP010000260.1 GCA_026393735.1 Acidobacteriota bacterium | reverse complement strand
GAGGCGGAAGTTCTGATCCGACCCGGCTACTTCCTTGAGGAAGAGCTTCGGCTCGACGATCTTGAAATCAAACGTCCCGAACGCGCGCAGCCGGACGATGCCGAAGTCGTTGTCGCGGGCCATGATGGGGTTCGACGTGCCCCACTTGTTGCCCGTGAACAGGCGCGTGTTGACGTAGTAGACGTCGGCCTTGAACGGCGAGTTGAACCCGTACTTCCACGACTGCAGCTTGGTCAGCACCGGAATGTTGTCGGTCGTCAGCGTGTGCTTGCCGGGCTGGAAGGTGTCGCCGAACTGGCCCAGGTACATGAACTGCACGATCTGCGACTCGCGGACGATGAGCTGCGCCCCGTTCTTGATCGCCTTGTCCTCGTCCGGGTACCGGTACGACAGCGTGTCGCGGGAGTCGTCGGTCCACTCGATGACGTCGATCAGTTCGCCCTTGATGAAATCCATGATGCCCATGTGCAGCTCCTGTTGGCCTGGGGGACCGTGATGGTCTCCCCTATTCTACGCATCCCGCGCCGCGAGGTTGCAACATCTCGTCGGCGCGCCGGCGTCGGCGGCTGGCCTGCGAGGCCTCTGAGATCTTCTTGCGCCGGAGTCTCGGTCTGGCGTTATGATGTGCCCATTACGGACCAGGCGGCGTCCGCTCTCCCAGCGCGGGAGCTTCCAGGCCCAGAGCCGATGACGACAGTGTGGTGGTGTCCCTCCGTTATCGTGGTGCGGACGGCGCCGCCTTCGTGTCGCGTCACGGCTCCAGGAGGCCCGGATGGCGATTTCGGACGCAGGAGCCCCTCGCAAGACCTACGTCGTCGATACCAGCATCCTCGTTTCAGCACCTGACGCGCTCCAGAACCTCACCACCAACAACACGGTCGTCGTCCCGTTTCCTGTCCTTCAGGAACTCGATCGGCGCCGCACCGCTGCCAACGGCATCGGCTACACGGCCCGGAACACCGTCCGATTCCTCGACGGTCTCCAGAGCGAAGCGTCACTCGACCAGTTGCGGTCGGGGATTCCGCTGAACGGCGGACTGCTCAAGTTCCACAGCGGCACGCTCGACATGCGCCAGGCCTGGCCCGGCTTCAACTCGAGCTACGCCGACGACGCGATCATCCTGCTGGCGGACATGTACCAGCAGGAACACACCGGGGAGCAGGTGATCCTCGTCACGCGCGACGCCGCGATGCGATGCAAGGCGCGCGCTCGCGCCGTGACGGCCGAGGACTACTGGAGCGACCGGCCCGTGCCGTCGCCGGAGAAATTCTACTCCGGCCGTCTCCGGATCGAGGTGCCGGAGGACCACGCAGGGCTGCTATCGGCGCTGCATCATGAACAGCGGTTGCCGATCGACGCTCTGGCCGGCTTCACAGACGTCACAAAGCTGCTGGCGAACCAGTGCTGCGAGCTGCACGTCGCCGGCAACGGCAAGTGCGCGTGGGGCATCTACAAGAACCACGACACGCCGGGCTATCTGCGGCGGGTCAATACCAAGAGTGCCGAGCGGTTCGGCCCCTGCAACGCGGAACAGTCCTGCGCGCGCGACCTGATTCTCGACGAGCAGACGATGGTCGTCAGCCTCGTCGGCATGGCCGGTACGGGCAAGACGCTCATCGCGCTGCTCTCGGCCTACGAGTTGCTGCGGAGCGGGAAGGTCTCGCGCATCGAGGTCTACCGGCTCAACGCCGAGGCGGGTCGCGAACTGGGGTTCCTGCCGGGCGACCTGGGCGAAAAGATGGCGCCCTGGGCGAAGCCGATCATCGACAACCTCGACTTCATCATGCGGCGGCTGCACGGCTCGACGCCGTGGACGAACCGGGTCGCGGACCATCATGTCGAGAAGGGCGAGAAGAAGGAGCCGTCCCACCCGACAGTCGAGAACCTGCTGCAGTCGAAGGTGCTCGAGATCGCGCCCATCAACTACCTGCGCGGCCGCTCCATCCACGACGCGGCGATCATTGTCGACGACGGGCAGAACCTGACGCAGGAGGATATGAAGCTCGTCCTGACGCGGGCGGGCGAAGGGTCGCGTGTCATCCTGACCGGGGATCCGGACCAGATTGACCGCGCGGAGATCAACTCCCTGTCGAACGGTCTCGTGCAGGTCGTGGAACGCTTCAAGGGCGAAGCGTGCTTTGCCCACTTGACGATGCACGAGGTGGTGCGGTCGCGCATCGCGGAGATGGCGGCCAAGCTGCTCTGACGCGGGGCAAGCGGCGCCGGGGATCAGGCCTCGGGGCGGTGCTCCGGCACCGCCCCGGCCGGGTTCCATCCGTCGGCCACGTGCCGGAGGCGATGGATCGCCCACATTTCCTCGTCGTCGAAGCCGGTCTCGCTCCAGAACCTCACCAGCCGCTGGTACCGTTCGACGACATTGAATCCAAGCGCCCACTGCAACTTGCGCAAGTCGATTGGGCAGAGGTGCAACGGCCGCCGGTCGCTTTCCTCCATGGTCGCGGAACCGTTCATCAGGCAGCGGAAGTAGACGCAGTGCTGCAGCCCGACAATGTGGCCGATCTCGTGCGCCAGCAGGCGACAACAGCGGCGGAGCTTCTCGGCCGGGCCGTGCACGTCGCCCTCCTCGCAGTACGGCGGCCCGAAGCGAGCGAGGCTGCAGACGCAGACGCGGTGCGCCCCGGAAGCCTCGCCGAAGGCGAATCGAATGAAGGCGTCGGGATACAAGTCGTGGGATGTGACACCGATGAGGCAGAGCGCATCGGCCGGGCGCCGGGCCGCCAGCGTGCGCAGGATGTCGACGGCATAGAACTGCCGGTCGTGGCTTTCACCGCCGGAACGCGTCCGCGTCGTCGCGTTGATGGGGTACGGCGGCAACACGCAGGTGTCGCGGACGAAGAACGCAGAGACGAAACTCGCGAGCTTGTCGAGGCAATGGCTGTACGTCAGGAGCAGGTCGTCGAGCGGCTGGATGTAGATGCGACTTCCCGACCAGTCAGCCTGACGGCCGTTCCCGCAGAAGTCGTCAAACGTCTGTCCCGGCTCGGGGTGCAATGCCAGCCAGTCCTGCGGGCCCGGCTGGCCGGCAGGTTCGTCATCGCTGAAGTCAAAGGCGCGCCGGAGTTGAGGGGGAATATCTTCGGTGGCACCCATGGCCCGGAGCCGGGCGTCCCGGTCCGGTGGCACGAAGCCCATGGCGTCGGTTCTCCTGACGCGACGAGCTTACACCAGGGACCTTGGGACCCCACGTTATGACCCCGAGTGTCGCAGTAGGTGATCGGTTGCCGAGTCGGGTATCCTGATCGGCGTCGTGACACCGAACCTGAAGCGATTCGCCTGGCTCTCGATCGCGGCCGCCCTCACCACCATTGCACTCAAGACCGTCGCCTACCTGCTGACTGGTTCAGTCGGACTCCTGTCGGATGCCATCGAGTCCATCGTGAACCTGGTGGGCGCCTTCATGGCGTTGAGCATGCTGACGGTGGCCGCCCGGCCAGCCGATGAGGACCACTCGTACGGCCACAGCAAGGCGGAGTACTTCTCGAGCGGGGTCGAGGGCACGCTCATCCTGATTGCCGCGCTGGCCATCGCCGTCGCCGCGACCGAGCGTCTCCTGTGGCCACGGCCAATTGACCAGGTCGGCATCGGACTCGCGGTCTCGCTGGTCGCTTCGCTCGTGAATCTCGCCGTGGCGCTCGTGCTGCTGAGAGCCTCGCGAGAGCACCACTCGATCACGCTCGAGGCCAACGCCCACCACCTGCTGACGGATGTCTGGACGTCTGCCGGCGTCATCGCGGGGGTCGGCGCCGTCGCAATGACCGGATGGGTGCGGCTCGACCCTCTCGTCGCCCTGGTGGTCGCGGCCAACATCGTCTGGACGGGAACCCGGATCGTCCGCAAGTCGATCCTCGGGCTGATGGACACGGCGCTCCCGGCGGAAGAGCTGGCGGCCGTCAAGCGGGCGCTCGAGAGCCATCTTGGCGAAGGCATCGAGTACCACGCGCTGCGCACCCGGGTGTCCGGCGCGCGGCGCTTCGTGTCGCTTCACGTGCTCGTCCCGGGCGCCTGGACGGTGCACCGGGGGCACGAGCTGCTCGAGGATATCGAGGCACGCATTCGGGCCGCCGTGCCGAACGTGACGATCCTCACGCACCTCGAGTCGCTCGACGATCCGGCATCGTGGGACGACGTGCACCTGGACCGGCCGGCCCAGAAGCCGCCAGGCGGCGGGACGCCGGACGCGTGATGGCGGAAGCCGGGCGTGTCGTGCGCCAGGAACACAGACAGAGTAGCCCCGGAAAACACATCGGGCACATCCTCCCGCAGGGGGATGTGCCCGGTGTGTGAGCTGTCGTCGTTCCGACCTAGGCAGGCTTGACGTTCTCGGCGCGCGGACCCTTCGGCCCCTGCCCGATCTCGAACGTCACTTCCTGGCCTTCGCGGAGCGAATCGAAGGGTGTCGCCGTGCACGCCGAGCGATGGAAGAAGTACTCCTTGCCGTCGCCTGCCGCGATGAACCCGAAACCCTTGTCATTGATCAGCCGCTTTACCGTACCGTTCGCTGCCATCGTCGTCTCCTCC
This sequence comes from Acidobacteriota bacterium, assembly GCA_026393735.1. Classification (GTDB taxonomy): domain Bacteria; phylum Acidobacteriota; class Vicinamibacteria; order Vicinamibacterales; family JAKQTR01; genus JAKQTR01. Next base: position 2,047 of record JAPKZP010000260.1, on the reverse strand, counting down.
GTGTCCGCTTCGCCGCTACACCACTCTACTTGGACACGAGAGAGAGAAGGTGAGGGGACAGAGCTCCCCCGGAGACGTTACCACAACTTTCTGCGTTTGCGCGACGATTTGCCACGGTATCCGGGGACCGAGGGCGCCGCCCCGGGGCGCCGGGAGCCCCCAGGGTCGCCCCCGAATCCTCGGGGGGCGTTCGGGCCGCATTGAGCGCCGAACCCTTCCGCTGATAGACTCGGCGGGCTCGAACGGTCCCGACGATCCGAAGGAGGAGCAGTGGAGTTCCTGAACTTCGTTCTCATGTTTGCCGCGGCGTACCTCGTGTTGCGCCGGCCGGAACGCGAGCGCCTCGCGTTCCGGTTGCTCGTCGCGAGCGTGGTGCTGATGATTGCGCTCTTCTCGCTCGCCACGCGCACCGCGATGCTGCCCGGGGTCAACTACTGACGTCCCCGGCGGGACACGGAGGCCTGTGATGAGACGAGACCTGGTCTACGCGATCGTGGCGCTGGCCGTGCTGGCGCTGTCCATCATCCCCGTGGGGACCGCCGTGTTCCTGCTGGGCTTTGTCTACGGCGATTCTCCGTGCGTGATGTGCTGGGAACAGCGGACCGGCATGGCGCTCATCGCCCTGATCGGGTTGTTCATCCTGCGCTACGGCCCGCGTCCGAAGTACGTCGGGCTGGCCGTGCTCGTCGGCGCATGGGGACTGTTCATGGGCATGCGTCACGCCGGCATGCACGCAGCCCGGGACGTCGGGCAGGGGTTCAGCCTTTCCATCCTCGGCGTGCACACGTACACGTGGGCGCTGTTCATCTTCTGGATCTGCATCGTGACGATGGGCGGGCTGCTCCTGCTGCTCCGTGAGGGCGATCTCCAGGCGGCACCCCGACGCCTGCGGCCGCTCGAGTCGCTGGCGACCGTCGTGTTCATGGTCGTCATCGCCGGGAACATCGTCCAGGCATTCGCCAGCACGGGACCGCCGCCGTACGTGGGCCAGGGCGATCCCATCCGGTTCTCGTTCAACCCGAAGCATTGGGTGTGGTCCCTCGAGGAGTACTCAACCGCCCCGGTCTCGCTGCGCGGCCGGTGGGCGAGCGAAGAGCCCGACGTCACCGCGCTGCGTGCCGATCCCGAGGCGGGCCCGCTGGCTGGACTGCCCGCGCTCGCCATGAAAGAACCGAAGCGGGTTGCGTTCCCGGTGAAGGGGACCATCACCGACATCGCCTACGATGCCGAGACGGATCGGTTCCTGCTGACGACGCAGCACGGCATCTATGTCAGCGACGCGGCGCTCACGCGCGTGCTGCGCTACACGGTCGTCGACCCTGGATTCTCGGTGGACTTGGGCCGGTTCGCCGGCGCCGCGTTTCTCGACGGGAACACGGTTCTCGCGGTCGGCGAGAACAAGAGCTTCGTCATCCTCAAGGAGAACGACAAGGCCGACCCGGACAAGAACTTCCGGTTCTTCCTCGAGTCGTTCGACAGGTTCGACGAGGTGTCCCGCTCACGGTTCGGCACCGTGCGCGCCCGGATGATGTACACGATGTCGGCGGCGTTCGATCCCGCGACGACGTCCATCTACACGGTGACCGTGCCCAACTCGAAGGTCAGGCGCCTCGTGGTCTCCCGGTTCGATCGGCGCGACCTGACGCTGTCCGAGGAGTTCATGCCGACGCTCGCGAAGGACGCCGGGCTGAAGCTCGGAGGCGAGAAACGATCGCTGGACGAGTACTACGTGACGGGCGCCGCGATCGACAACGGCCGGATGTACGCGATCAGCGCGGCGTACAGCACGCTCGTCGCCATCGATCTCCGGACGCACGCCGTGGTTGCCGCCTACGCCGTGCCCGGCGTGTCACAGGCCGTCGTCCTCGCGATCAAGGGCGACGAGTTCTACATCGCGCGGGCGGACGGCACCGTGGCGGTGGCGGCCCGCCCGCCCGAAACGCCTGCGGCTGTCCCGGCCGGACAGCCGCAGGGATGACACGTTTCGCGCAGTCGGCGTATCGCCTCGCGGGGAGGCGCAGCCGGCGCCGCTAGGAGTTCGACGACT
>JAPKZP010000531.1 GCA_026393735.1 Acidobacteriota bacterium | reverse complement strand
GGCGCGCTCCAGGCGCAGATGCCTCCGATCTCGGATCAACAGGGCCAGGTCGGACTCGGCCTGGTCCTGCGGCAATTGAAGACCACGGCCGTTCTCATGCAGGCCACGGCTCACCCCGACGACGAGAACAACGCGATGCTCGCGGCGATGGGCTGGGGACGCGGCGTCCGCACCATCGTCGCCACGGCCACGCGCGGGGACGGAGGCCAGAACGAGATCGGCCCCGAGCTCTTCGATGCGCTCGCCGTGATGCGTACCGAGGAACTCATCTCGGTGCATCAGCTCGACAGCGCTGAGCAGTACTTCACGCGCGCTGTGGACTTCGGCTACTCGTTCAGCACCGGCGAGACGTTCCAGAAGTGGGGCCGCCAGGAGATTCTCGGTGACTATGTCCGGTTGCTTCGCACGATCCGACCGGACTTGGTCATCGCCATGCGCCCCGACGGCGCCGGGGGCGGGCAGCATCACCAGGCGTCCGCGATCATCGCGCACGACGCGTTTCTGGCCGCGGGCGACCCCACGCAGTTCCCCGAGCAGCTCCGCGAAGGCCTGCGCCCCTGGCAGGCGAAGAAGTTCTACGACACCGGGCGATTCGGGTTCCCTGGCGAACCGCCGCCTCCCGCCGGCGTGAAGCTGACGACGGTCGAGCTCGACGTGTTCGATCCCCTTCTCGGCGAGTCGTACACCGACATCGGCAGCCGTGCGCGCAGCAATCACAAGACGCAGGGCATGAGCCAGCTGCTGACGCTGCCGGGTCGGGCCAGCGCGGGCTACATCCTGGTGGAAACCGCCATTCCGGGGCTGAAGGAAAAGGGCGAGACCGATCTCTTCGACGGCATCGATACGACGGTGCCCGGACTGGCCCGCTACGTGCCATCCACTCCACCTGCCGCGCTGACAACGGGCCTGGCCGCGATTGCCGGGCAGGTTGCGGCCGCTGAGATCCAGCTTGCGACGGGCGGGCCTTCGGCCGCGCTGCCGCAGCTCGCGTCGGGTCTCCAGGCCGTGCGCGCGCTGCGGGGTCAGCTCTCCACCGGGTCGATGGGCATTCCCGAGGATGCGCGCTACGAAATCGACTCGCGCCTCGCACTGAAGGAACGTCAGTTCGTCGATGCCATGCTCCTGGCGGGCGGCATCCGGCTCGACGTGCTCGCCGACGATGGGCTGGTGGTGGCGGGGCAGCCGGTGAAGGTGACGCTCCTGGCCGCCAACTACGGGAACATGCCGTTCGCCGTGACGGGGGTCTCGTTTCGCGGATTTGACGCCGAAGCGGGCATCTGCAAGAGCGGCACCACCACGCCGGGCGACGTCTATCGCTGCGAGGCCCCGCTCCAGGTTTCGCGCCAGGCCAGGCTCTCCGCTCAGTACTGGAAGCGGCTGCCGGATGCCGCGCGCTACCAGTTCGACGCCGACGCGCCCTTCGGGCTGCCGTTCCGGCCGACGCCCTTCCGCGTGCAGTTCGCGCTCGAGGTCGGCGGCGCTGCGCTCGACGTCGAGCGTCCCGTGCAGTTCCGCTACCAGGGCAACATCTTCAGCGGCGAGAAGCGCATGGAACTGCAGGTGGTGCCGCGATTCTCGCTGGCGATGACACCCGGCATCGCGATCCTCCCGGCGAAACCCGCGGCCGCGCCCCGCGGCCAGGGCCGCGAGCTGCGCGTGACGGTCATCAATGGCAACAAGGGGCCTGCGGAGGGTGAGGTGACGCTCGACGTGCCGGCGGGGTGGAAGGCCACGCCCGCGACGGCGCACGTATCGTTGACGCGCGAGGACGAAACGGAGCCGCTACGCTTTACGGTGACGCCGGCGGCTTCGGCGAAGCCCGGCGACTATGTCGTGGCCGCGGTCCTCACCGCAGGTGCGGATCGCTTTACGCAGGGCTACCAGGTCGTCGAGTACCCGCACACGCGCCGCCGGCATCTCGTCACCACCGCGCAAGCGACGGTGAAGATCGTCGACGTGGCGATCGCGCCCAACCTGGCCGTGGGCTACGTGATGGG